>CAYGZI010000463.1:0-5198 GCA_964354245.1 uncultured Planctomycetaceae bacterium | reverse complement strand
GGGCCGCCGCCCTGTGCTACGTTACGCCCGAGGGACAGCGTGAGTGGCGCCGGGAGTGGTTGGAGTGGCGGGCCGCGCAATTGGCCCGGTTCTACCGCCGCGTCCAGGCCGAGCTGAGCGCGGTGCGTGCCGGGTCGCGCCTGTATCTGGCCGGCGGGGAGATGCTCAAGGGCGAGGCCCTCGCGCGCAAGCTGCGGCCATCGCTGCCGCGAAAGACGACCGTGGCCGACGCCCTGTTGTGCATCGGCATCGACGCCCGGCAGTACGGCCCCAGCGAAGGGATCGTGCTCTTGCGTCCGGAGCGGATCGTCCCGCGCACGTCGCTGGCCGCTCAGGCGATCGATTTGGAGATCGGGCAACTGGCCGATGCGGACCTCTACTACCAGGGGCTGTCGCCGCCGGGGAGCCTGTTCTTCCATGCGCCGCAGGAAACACGCCTGGCGTCTTTCGACGAGAAATGCCCGTTCCGCCCGTGCTATGCCCAGTTGGCCACGCAGGCCGTCCCGTCCGCGTGGCAGAACCGTCGGCGCTTTGCGCACGGCCTGGCAACCCTCGACGCGCAGGTGATCTTCGACGGCGGCTGGCTCTTGTCCATGGGGCAGGAGGAGCCGCTCCGCTCCCTGATCGCCGCGTACCGCCAGTTGCCGGCGATCCGGCTGGAGCGCGTGGCCGGGCACCATCCGGAGGATGGTCGGGGCGGTCCCGGCAACGGGCAGACGGTGGCGGTCCGCTGCGGGACGCGCGGCGATCGGACGTACGTGTGCGTGGCCAACGACGCCCCCTTTGCCACGACGACCCGCCTGCGCGTGGAAGCCCCGGCCGGGTGCCGCGTGCAGGAATTGACCGGCTCCAGGCCGATCGAGCTGCTCAAGCGGGACGCGGAGGGGACGTACTGGGACGTGCCGCTGGGACCCTATGACGTGGTGGCGGCGTCGTTTTCGCTTCCCGGGGTCCGCCTCTCCCGGCCCGAGGTGGCCGTGCCCCGCGAGGTCCAGATGGCCCTCGACAAGCAGGTGCGGGAGCTGGGCTCCCGCGCGGCGGCCCTGCGCAATCCGCCGCTCTTGGAGGTCCTCGAAAACCCCGGCTTCGATCGCCCCCTCGGACCGAAAAACCAGGTCCCCGGCTGGGACTGCGTGCAGCCGCCGGGCGTGACGATCCAGCTCGACGACCGCACGAAGCACTCCGGCAGCGCGTCGCTCCGCCTCGCAAGCGCCGGACCTGCGGGCGGAGTGGTGAGCGAGCCGTTTGCACCGCCGGCAAGCGGAAGGCTGGCCATGTTGGTGCGGATGCGGGTCGCGGACCCGGCCCGGCAGCCGCCGGTCCGCCTGGTCATCGAGGGACGGCAAGGCACGAGGACGCTGGCTTACTACGCCCGCTTCGGCCGGTCCGCCGACGAAAGCGCGCCGCCCCAGCCGATCGCGGCCGAGTGGAGCCCGTATCTCATAGAGCGCACCGATCTGCCGCTGGAATCGCTCTCCGCAATGCGGGTCCGCCTGGAGCTGAGCGGGGCGGGCGAGGTCTGGATCGACGACGTGCAGCTTTGCGATCTGGCGTTCAACAAGCGGGAAGTGACCGAGCTGTTGAAACTCATCACCCCGGTCCAGCTCAAGCTCCAGAACGGCGAGCTGGCGGAGTGCATTCACTTGCTGGAGGGCTATTGGCCGCGGCTGTTGGCCGAGAAAGTGCGCCTGGCCGACGCCACGGCGGCCGCCAAGCTCCAGCAGGTCTCGTCGGAGCAGACGCCCGCCAAGCAGCCCGACCGCTCTGCGGGCTTCATCGAGCGCGTGCGGAATCTGGTGCCCGAGAAGCTCCGGTTCTGAGCAAAGGGTTCACGGAAAACTCAGCGGGTCCAACGGGTCCGTGCCTGCCGCACGCTCCTCCTCGTCCGAGTAGCCGTCGCCGTCCTTGTCCGTGTCGGCATTGTCGCCGATCCCATCGCCGTCGGTGTCGCGCCACTCCTTGGCTTCGCGCGGGAAGGCGTCCCAAGGGACCCCGGAGGCGTTCGGCACTCTATCGCCGTCCCAGTCGGTTTCCTCGCAGTCGGGGATGCCGTTGTGGTTCAGGTCGTCGGCCACCCCGTCGCCGTCGATGTCGGCGTCCTGGTTGTCGCCGATGCGGTCCTTGTCCACGTCGGCCCGTTCCTCGCGCTCCAGCGGGAAGGCGTCCTTGGCGTCGTGTACGCCGTCGTTGTCGTCGTCGTCGTCCACGTCGTTGGGCTTTCCGTCGCGGTCGCTGTCGGGCGGGCCGCGATCGGTGAGCAATAGGGCCAGATCGACGGAAAACGCCGGGGCCGCGAGCGTCTGCCGCCCGGCCGGCACGTCCACCCGAGCCAAGATCGCCGCATCCGTGGGACGGTACCAATAGCCCTTCGTGGCCTTGGCGACCTCGATGGTCACCTTGACTCCCTGCACCTCGCCGCGGTCGTGGTCCCAGCGATGCGCCGCATGTTGCCCGGCGCCAGAGAGCTTCTTGCACTCCGCGCATCCGAAATGATGGAGATAGACCCCGCCGGACTTCTCGCCGCGCAGTCCGTACGCGCGGACCTCGCGGGCCTGCGGGCCCTCCAGGTGTACGGCAACGGGGCGCACATCGCGGTAGAGGCCCTCGGCGAAATCCTGCAAGGCGTGGACGTACTGCCGCTCCTCGGGGCCGATCCAGAGGTTCATGTAGTGGCCGTCCTTGGCGTAGGAGGTCTGCCAGAAGATCAACGAGACCTCGTTGAACATGGCGATCCAAAGGCGTACTCTCATGCGCCGTGCCGAGCCCGGGTCCCAGACCCCGCCGATCCCTTCGGCCGAGAGGTCCTTGTTGCCGCGGCTGTTGCCTTGCTCGCCGTAGACGACCGGCTTGTTGAACCGCTTGTCCCGCTTGGCCCGGTCGGCGGTCACCGCGTCGGACGCCAGCTCGTTCTCATTGCCGTACCAGTGCGGGGCGTTGATCTCGATCCCGTCGATCTCAGGGCGCTCCCAACTGGTGGCGATCGGGTGGTGATAGGGGTCGATCGACTTGAGGTACGGGATCATGATGTCGTACCACCGCTTGTCGGCCTTCTGCTCGTTGAGGAACTCCCAGAAATCGACGTAGGCCCCCCACCGGTCCACGCTGTATTTCAACAGCCGCTTGACCTTCTTCATCCCCTCTTCGTTCTCCGGGTGCTCGGTGAAGACCTGATGGTAGCCGAAGATGCCGTAGAAGTTGTGCATCCCGTACTTACGCGTCATCAGGAGCAGCTCGTCCACCATCCGCGCCTGCTCCCAACGCACGTGGTCCAGCGACGCCCCGTTGGGGTTCTGCGGCGGGGCAAAGACCTTGATCGAGAAATTGTTCGGCGAAAAACGCCAGAAGTTGAATCCGGCCCAGCCGTGCCGCCCGAAGAAAACGTCGCCGTTGACCGGATTCATCGCCGGCCCGCGGGCAAACAGCGGCCCGGGCGGCGGCTTAGGCCGTTTGCCTTCGGGGTCGGGGCGGAAGGGGCCTTCCATGGCCAACACGTCCAGCGAGTACCCGTTGTGGTTGTTGTCGAAAAGGCCCTCCTGGCTGCCGACGGGGAAGAAGGGCGTGCCGTCGTCGAAGACGAAGCGGAACGGGTTCTGGGGGTCGATGCGCAGGAAGCCCTTCTGATGAACCCGGCCGCGCACGACCTGGAACTGCCCCTCGCCGTTGGCCCGGCCGCCGCGCACGTCCTGCCAGGTCCAGCGGAACGTCCAGCGGCCGAGTTCATTGGGGGCAAATCGCACCTTCCACACATCGGCCGGGTCGCAAGGCCAGAGGGCGATCCCGGGGCCCTTGCCCCCGGTGTCTTTGACAATCGGCTTCTGCGGCTTCGAGGACCCGTAGAAGAATCCGCCGACGCGGCTCTCGTGGCCGCTTGGCGAGGTGAAGTCCGCGTCGATGGTGACGTCCCAGGTGGGGTCGTGGTACTTCCCATCGTATTGAAACGTCAGCTCGAACACCTGGTAGGGCATCATCTTGAGGGTGTTCGGAGTGACTTTCAGTTTCAGGTCATCCGCGGCCTGGACCGGCGACCAGCCGAGCAGAATTATCGCTGCGAGAATCGACAGAGTGCGCATCGTACGTCCCCTTGCTTGAGACACAGCCATCAACGCCGGGCAAGCCCGGCCGCTACGCGGTCCCCCAATCCCCAATCCCTAATCCCCCTTTTGTTCCGCGACCGTGACCTTCTCGATCTTGTCGTTCTGCTTGATCTTGTTGACCACGTCCTGGCCCTCGATCACCTGGCCGAAGACCGAGTGCTTGTTGTCCAGCCAGGGCGTGGCCACGTGGGTGATGAAAAACTGGGACCCGTTGCTGTTCGGGCCGGCATTCGCCATCGAGAGGACTCCCGGGCCGCTGTGCTTCAGGTCGCGATGGAACTCGTCGGCGAACTTATAGCCCGGGCCGCCGGTTCCGTCGCCCTTGGGGCAGCCCCCTTGGATCATGAAGTCGGCGATCACGCGGTGGAACTTCAGGCCGTCGTAGAAGCCTTCGCCGGCGAGCTTCTCGAAATTGGCCACGGTCTTGGGGGCCTTGTCGGCGTGGAGCTGGATGCGGATCGTGCCGCGGTTGGTGACGATGGTGGCGATTTTCATGGGTTTCCCTTGGGTCTTACTTGGCGCTCAGAAAAAATCCGAAACTCGAAGCTCGAAATCCGAAACAAATTCCAATGACCGGAAAGCGAAATCCAAAACGGCAAAGTAGTCAACCGTTTCGTGCATCCGGATTTGGGGCTTCGGATTTGTTTAGGATTTCGTATTTCGTGCTTCGTATTTGGCTGTCGGGTGTGTTGGGTTATGCTAAAGCATAACCTACGCTTGTGCCCGCCCGGCGGCGAAGCGCTCGCCCGTGGCGCGTTCCTGGCGGACCCGCCGGGCGATTTCCTCGGCCGCTCCGTCCAGAGCGATCATCTCCGGCTTCTCGTCCCAGCGCCACTTGACCTCGATCTTGCCCTGCTTCAGGCCCCGCTCGCCGATCACCACGCGCAAGGGGAAACCGATCAGGTCGGCGTCCTTGAATTTCACGCCGGCCCGCTGGTCGCGGTCGTCGAAGATCGCGTCGATCCCGGCGCCGGCCAGGGCGTCGTGCAGCGCCTCGGCCGCGCGGCGGCTCTCCGGCTCCATCACGTTCACGGGGATCACGATCACTTCATAAGGCGCCAGCACGACCGGCCAGAGGATCCCCGCCTCATCGTGGCTGGTCTC
>CAYGZI010000462.1:0-5203 GCA_964354245.1 uncultured Planctomycetaceae bacterium | reverse complement strand
GTCGTCGCACCCGGCGGCGGCGCATTTCTCCCGGTCGCCGGCCGTCGTGTGCGCCGTCAGGGCGACGATAGGCCCCTTCCAGCCGGCGCTGCGGAGCCGCCGCGTCGCCTCGTAGCCGTCCATCTCCGGCATTTGGATGTCCATGAGGATCAGGTCGTGCGGCCGGCCGCAACGGAGCGATTCCTCGGCCTGGGCGCACGCGGCCGGGCCGGTTTCGGCCACGTCCACTTCGACGCCGAGGCGCCGGAGGACCATCGCCACCAGCCGGTGGACGTCCGGAACGTCCTCGGCCAGCAAAACCCGCCCCCGGAACCTCACGCGAGTCGCGTCCAGACCCGGCCTCTCCTGTCTTGCGGCACTCTCGGCGGGCGACTCGCGCCACGGGACCCCGGCCGCGGGTCCGCCGTCGATGGTCGCGGTGAACGCGCTGCCTTTGCCCGGCTCGCTTTGGGCCTCGACGTCGCCGCCCAGCAGCCGCGCCAGTCGCCGCGCAATGGCCAGCCCAAGCCCCGTGCCGCCGTACCGCCGCGTCGTGGAGCCGTTGACCTGCACGAACGGGTCGAATAGTCCGCCGATCTTCTCGGGCGCGATCCCGATGCCGGTGTCCGTCACGGCGAACCGGACCCGCAGCCGGCCCCCCTCGGTCGCGCACTCCACCGCAATCGACACTCCTCCACGCTCGGTGAACTTCACGGCGTTGCCCACCAAGTTCGTGAGAACCTGGCGCAGGCGCACCGGGTCCGTCAGGATCCGCTCCGGCAGCGTGGGCCCGTAGCGGACTTCCAACGCGAGTCCTTTCTGCTCCGCCTGGACGCGGACCGCCGCGATCGCGTCCCTCAACACCTCGGCAGCGGAGGCGGGCACGCTTTCCACCGCCACCTCGTCGGCCTCGATCCTCGACAGGTCGAGGATGTCGCCGATCAGGTCGGTCAGCGCCGCGCCGTTTCTCTTCACGGCGTCGATGTAGTCCCGCCGATCCCCCTGCGACAGACCGGGGTCGGCCAACAGGTCCGCGAAGCCGAGGATCGCGGTCATCGGCGTGCGGATCTCGTGGCTCATGTTGGACAGGAATTCGCTCTTGGCCACGTTGGCCGCCTCGGCCCGCGCCGCCATCTCGCGGGCACGCACGAGGGCTCGCTCCAGCTCGCGGTTGGCTGCCTCGAGGTTCTCCTTGGCGACGCGGAGTTCTTCCTCGGCCCGCTTGCGCTCGGTGATGTCCGTTAGGCAGAGCAACACCCGGGGCTGGTCCGACGAAAGAACCCGGGTCGTATAACCGAGCAGGCACACGTCCTCGCGCCGGCCGCGGTGCTGGAGCGTGAGCCAGCGCTCGACGTCGTGGTGCGGTGCGCCGCTCTCCAGCGTGTCGGCCAGCGCAAGACGCAAAGAGCAGGTTTCGCAGTGCAGTCCGTACCCGCAGCCGCGCGGATCGTCGAGCGACCTGATGCAGCCCAGCACGCCCCCGACGCGATCCGAGCCAAATTCCGACTCCGGCCAACCGGACGCCTCGATGAACGCGCGGTTCCCGCTGAGCACGCGGCGATCGGCGTCGACGATGCACATCATGACCGGCGTGCCGTCGAAGACGGCCTGCAACTGGTCCTTGTGTTCCCGAATCGCCCTTTGGGCCTTGCGCTCCTCGGTCTGGTCCCGGAAGACCAGCACCACCCCGGCGATCGTCCCGCTCCCGTCGTGGATCGGCGCCCCGGCGTCGGCGATCGGCCGCTCCGTGTTGTCCCGGGCGATCAGCATCGTGTGGTTCGCCAGCCCCACGACGATCCCTTCCCGCACCACGCGGTCCGCCGGGTTCTCCACGGTCTGCCGCGTCTCCTCGTTGATGATCCGGAAGACCTCTTCGAGCGGCTTGCCGCGGGCCTCGTCCTGCGTCCAGCCGGTCAGGGCCTCGGCCACCGGGTTGAGGAACTCGACCCGGCCTTCGGCGTCGGTGGCGATCACCCCGTCGCCCACGCTCATCAGCGTCACCCGGTATCGCTCCTCGGTCTGGCGCCGCGCCTCCTCCGCCTGGAAGAGGGCCCGGTAGTGCGTCTTCTGATTCCGCTGCCAAACCACCCCCACGAGGGCTGCGGCAGCCACGACAACCACCAGGATCAGCCCCAGGATCAGAACGGAGAGGGACCGCCAAGCCGAGAGGGCCTCCGCCCTGTCCACCTTGGCCACCATGAACCAGGGCGAATCCGGGACCGCCTTGAGGACCGACAGCACCTCGACCCCGCGGTAGTCGGTCCCCTGAACCACGCCTTCCTTGCCCAGCACCGCCATGACCGCCGGCACGTCCTCTTGGGTCAAGGGAATGCGCAGCTTCAGCGCCGTATCCGGTTGGTGGCGCAGATCGTTTAAGAACAGCACGGCGTCTCCGTCGCGCCGCACCAGCAGGGTCTCGGCCGTGCGGCTGGGCAGGGGCCAAGACTGGATCAGGGGATAGAGAAAGTATTGCGCGTCCGCATGAAGAATCACCGCGCCGACCGGCTTCGGCGATTTCCCGTCGTGGGTGAACAACGGCGCCACGACGCCGAGGTGGGGCACCGGGGCATCGGGAGCCACGTGCAGATCGGTCAGCACGGCCCGCCGCTCGCGAAAGGCGACGGTGAGGGCCTGCGCCGCTTCCTCGTGAAGCGGACCCAGATGGCCGTTGACGCACAATCGCACCCGCCCGCCGGCGTCCACCAGCACGACGTCGCGGTAATGGTAGTGCTTCTGAAGCGCGCGGAACCGCGAAAGGATGTTCTCGCGGTCCTCTGCCTGCGGACCCGTCGTCCACCGCGCAACCCCTTCGATGAAAAACGGGCTGTCCACGAGCACGGCGGCATCGGCCAGGCGCTCGGCCCGCCACTGGGCGATCTGGTCCGCTTTCAACTCCGCAATCGACTGGAGTTGCCGCTCGACATCCAGTCGTGCGCGCTGCTCCTCGGCCCGGTAAAACCAGGCGCCGCAGGCCAGCACGCCCAGGACGGCCAACGCCAACGCGGCCTTCAGCCAACGGGAAGACGACTGCTTGGGCATCGCCATACCTCCTCCATGCCGAGGTGCTTGTGGATGCCGATTATGGACTAAACCCCGAGGCGAGGCAACACACCCCCCCAGGGTCGGGCTGTCCGTGCCGCACCCGCGCCCACGGAATCGCCCGAAGCCTCACCCCGATCCACCTCCCGAAATGGGCGACGAGGAACTGGCGCGACACCCCCAAGCGTTGCCGGGGTTTAACCTGTCGAACGGCTTCGCGCGGGATCCAGCGCGCACGGAAAGCCGGGTGTGCGTCTCAGCACATTCTTGCAGGTCCCGCAAACCCCGAGAGCGATAGCCCCTGGCGGCTGTTGTGACTACCCCAAAGGGGTGGGCAGCAACCGGGGAATCGGTAAGTCTGTCTCACGAAGCGGAGGAATTCCATGATGAGACTCGTACGTATCAGTTTGGCCCTGGCTTTGGCGCTCTTGATCGCCACCCCGGTGATGGCTCAACCGCCCGAGGGCAAGGGCGGGGGCCGGGGCAGAGGCGGCGCGGGCGGCTTCGGCTTCGGCGCGGGCGGCCGTGGCATTAGCGAGCGCCTTCTCGGGACGCTCGAACTGACCGCCGACCAGATGGACGCTGCAAAGAAGGCGATTGCCAAGCACGCCGAGAAGATCAAGGAGTTGACCGAGAAGTCCAGGCTCAGCCAGGAGGATCGCACGAAGCTGATGGAAGCGGTCCGGGCAATCGATCGCGAGGGCAAGACCCCAGAGGAGATTGCGAAACTGTTCCAAGCGGAAATGAAGAAGGTCCAGACGCCTGAGCAAGCCAAGGCCGCCGAGGACTTGGTCAAGGAGAGGGCCGCGGAGTTGAAGGACGTCAAGGAGGCCATCGGCGCGGACGGGGCGAAGAAACTCGACGAGGCACTCAAGACGCGTATGGGACCCGGCGGCGGCAAAGGCAAAGACGGCGCCCCAGGCGGCAAAGGCACCCGCAAGCGCAAAGCAAAAGACGCAACAGCGTAAACGTAAGAATCGAACTCGCGCGTTCTTGCGAGCGGACGCGTGTCCTAGGCTGCCTCTCCCGTTGGGAGAAGTCCGGGGTGGCGGCGAGCCACGCCACGCGGTGTGACCTGCAACGCGCCGGCCGCTCCGTCTGTCCTTCGACGGCAGAGGCTAGTCTCAGTTAGCGCGCCAGACCCATCGAGGGCCGATCTGCCCCACGCCGATCGGCCCTTTCTTGTTGCGCTCAAGGGGTGAGTCATCGTGACCATTCGGTGCCGTGGGCCACAATGGCTTGTTTCCCAGGCCGCCAACCCTGTATGATGGGCCCCGGGAATCGAAAACCCCGCGTCGAGGTCTCCGCTTTCGGGAGTCGCAGAATGAACAAGACATCCACGGATCGCCGCACGTTCCTTGGCCGAGCCGTCGCCGCTGCCGGCGCCGCCGCTGTCGCAGGCTCGCTTTCAACGCCGCAGAGCCAAGCCGAGCCGAAAGCCGCGGTTGGCCCGTCGCACCCGGTGCGACTGGGTGGGCCGATCTCTAAGCCCCCGGCCGATCCGGAAGAACTGGCCCTGGCCCACCGCAAGCTAGGCTATCGCGCCGCCTACTGCCCCGGCGTGAGACTCAGCGAGCCCGAGAAGATCCGCGACATCGCCGCGGCCTTCAAGAAGCACGACGTCGCGATCGCCGAAGTCGGCCGCTGGGTCAATCTCCTCGACGCCGACCCGGCCAGGCGGGAAGCCAATCTCAAGGCCGTCACCGAAGGGCTCGCCCTGGCCGAAGCGATCGGCGCCCGCTGCTGCGTCGATATCGCCGGCTCCTACAACCCCAAGTCCTGGTTCGGCCCCCACCCCGACAATCTCACCCGCAAGTTCTTCGACGCCGCCGTCGAAAACGCACGCAAGATCATCGACGCCGTCAATCCCAAGCGGGCCAAGTTCTGCTACGAGATGATGGGCTGGGCCTTTCCCGACAGCGCCCGCTCGTACCTCCAGATGATCAAGGCCGTGGACCGCGACGCCTTCGGCGTGCACCTGGACCCGTGCAACGCGATCAACTCCCCCGAGCGGTTCTATCGCAACGCGGACCTGCTCAACGAGTGCTTCGACAAACTCGGCCCCTGGATCGCCAGTTGCCACGCTAAGGACCTCACGTGGGACGTGGAGATGAACGTCCACCTCCGCGAGGTGACGATCGGGACCGGCACGCTGGATTTCGCCACGTACTTGAAGCGTCTGGCC
>CAYGZI010000461.1:0-5210 GCA_964354245.1 uncultured Planctomycetaceae bacterium | reverse complement strand
CGGCTCGATGCGGTCCTTCAAGAGCCAGTCGCGGTCGAAGACCTTGTTGCCCTGCTTGAGCGGCCAGGTGGGCCGGGCAAATCGCTCTCCGCCCACCCACGGGGCTTGATAGTGGCTGATGGGCATCGGCTCGTAGCCGCGGGTGGCCTGGGCGATTTTGAGATCGGCCAGGTCGAAGACCGGATCGCGGCCCCAGGAGAGCCCGTCGGCAATCACGAGGCGCTCGGGGTCCTCCTTGCGGATGGCGCCCACCACGCGGCGCACGACGCTGACGTAGCGCTCCGGCTTGATGTTGGCGGGCTCGTTGACCAGGTTGAAGCTGAGCTGCGTCGAGGGGATGCCGCGATACCGCGCGGCAAACTGCGACCACTGGAAATCGAACTGCTTCTGGGCCTCCTCGGAGGTCCAGAGATCGAGCTTCTCGGGCGGCTGGGCCACGGTGTAGCCCGGGGCGCGGTGCAGGTTCAGCGAGACGTGGACGCCGTGCTTGCGGCCCGATTCCACGGCCCCATCGATCTCCTTGAGGACCTTCTCGATGAGCTGGAAGGGATGGATGGGGTCGGTCCAGCAGCGGTAATCCATGGGCAGGCGGACGAAGTCGAACCCCCAGTCCTTCATCCACTGGAAGTCGGACTCGACGAACTGGCGGTTGCTGCCGACGTTGAACTTCTCCAGCAGGTTGAAGCCTCGCCACCGCGGCAAGCGGCGGGAAAGCGGTAAAGGGCCTTCGCCCGGCTCGGGCTTCTTGGTCTGGGGCTTCTTGTCCTGGGCGGGAGCGCTAGGCGGCAGCGTCGCCCCGAGCAGAGCGGAGCCGGCGCCGAAGGCCGCCGTGAGAAAATCGCGTCGGTCCATGCAAGTACCTCCTCTTCCGAAACAACCCATTTCCCCCAAAAGGAGCCGAGCCGCGAAGCGCGTCGGCGTCGAGCTCCAGAAGCATGTTATCCGATCGTGCATCATTGTGCGAGCCGGCCGGGCGAGGCTTTCTTCAAGGCCGTTTGCCGAACTGCCTTTCGAATTCGGTCATGGTTTCCGGAAGGCGCTGGCGTCACTCTCGGGCACCGGTCACTGGGCAGGCCAGCCGCAGACGCTAGAATAGCGCGAATAGCCGGTGGGCCAGTTCGTAGTGCCGCCTTTAGGCGGCAGTGCGTTCGCCTTTAGGCGGCTGGCCCGGGGTCCCGACAAACCGCAGACTTGGCGGCCACACCATGCAGACCTCTCCCTATCACTTCCTGCCGCACCCACTGTGGGTGTATCTGGGCTTTCTGGTCCTTCTGGCGGCCGTGATCGCGCTGGTGGAAATCGGCATCCTACACTATACGGCCGACCGGCTGGGCCTTCCGCGACGGCTCGCATTCTTGCTCTTGCTGTTGTGCCTCGTGGGGAGCTACGTGAACATCCCCGTTGCGGAGCTGCCGCCGGAGCCCGTCGAGTCGGACCGGGTCGTGTTCTTCCTTGGGGTGCCCTATGTGGTTCCGATTGTCGAAGAGTGGCCGGGGACCGTGGTGGCGATCAACGTCGGAGGAGCGGTCATCCCCGTGGTTCTGGCAATTTACCTCTTGGTGAGAAATCGACTGTATGGTGAAGGGCTCGTCGGGGTGGCGGCGGTGTCGCTGGTGGTCTACGCGGTGGCCCAACCGATCCCGGGGGTCGGCATTTCCGTCCCCACGCTGATGCCGCCGATCGCCGCGGCACTGGCGGCGATGGCCCTTTCGCGGCGCCAATCCGCACCGCTGGCCTATATTTCCGGCACGCTCGGGACCTTGATCGGGGCCGACCTGATGAATCTGGGGGCGATCCAAGGGCTCGGCGCCCCGGTGGCCTCCATCGGCGGCGCCGGGACTTTCGACGGGGTCTTCTTGACCGGGATTCTCGCCGTCCTGCTGGCCTGACGACTTACTGCCCGTTTCCGGGCGCGGCGTGATCCAGTTCGGCATCCTCCTGCTGACGGCCACGCCCGTGATGCGAGTCCTCGCGTCGCTGGTGGTTTTCCTCCGGCAGCGGGACTCGATCTACGTGGCGGTGACGCTGCTAGTGCTTTGCCTGCTGTTATACAGCATCGTGGGGACATGATCCCCTCCGCCTGCCCCTTGGACGACCTCATCGAGGAGTCACGCCCAGTTTGCGGCTGCGCCCCCGTACGATGTTATACCCGAGCATGTAGCAGTAGAGGCTGGCTGGCAGGAACTCGATTACGAGGTCGTCAATGTTTACCGTTTTCGTCTTCGTCCGAGTCGTTACGGAGGCTTCGCAGTCCGGGTTGTCGCGGCAGAATCGAAGCAGCCCGCCGAGCTTGCGCGGGTGCTCGACGCATTCATCGCTCCATTTCACTTCGACGGCCCAGGTTGGGTCGAGGTCTCCGCTCAAGTGGACGATGTCCACCTCGCCGTCTCGCCATCGAGCGTAGTAGAGTTGCATGTCAACGGCATGAAACCACTGGGCAAAGACGGCGGTTTCCACAAGGCCGCCGATTTCCTCGTGGTCGGCAGCGACCGGCGAGAACAACGCGCAGTACAGGCTGGGATTCGTCACGTAAACCTTGAAGCGGGTGGCCCGCTGGAAGCGTTTGGCCGTTTGATCGACGCGATGGACAACCTTTATCAAGAACGCAGACTCCAGGTACTCGATATACCTCTTGATCGTATTCTTCGCAACTCCCGACTTGTGCGAGAGCTGCTCCAACGACACTTCTCCGGCGGTGTTGTAGGTCAGCGTCTGAAAAAGGGAATTGAGCTCCTGGATGTCTTGAATGCCATAGAGGCTCGGCAGATCCTTCATGAGGACTTTGTCGATAATATCCGCCCGGACAAAACGTCCGGGCTCCGAGCGGATCTGCCGGGAGAACACGACTTCAGGGTACCCGCCGTAGTTGAGGTAATCGACGAACCGCCGATTTAGCTCGTGGATGTCACGGGCTTCGAACGAGTCCGGCCCCCGCGTCTGGGCGCTTCCCTCGGTGATCTCGACCAGGTCGGCCTCATTCTGGAGATCCAGGTACTCGTAGAACGTCAGGGGCGGCAGCAGGAAGTCCGTGAAACGGCCTGCTCCGGATTCCGTGCTCTTGAGCTTCAGCGCGGCCGCGGCGGATCCGGAACCGAGGAACTTCACGCTGCGATGGGCGTCGACCAGCGTTTTCAGGTGCAATTCCCAATCGCGCAGGTACTGAATCTCGTCAAAGCAGATCAGGAGGTCCTCTTGGGCCGAGGTCCCAACGGCGTCGCAGGCCAGGTTCAATAGCTCGTCCAGCCGAAGGCCGTTGTAAAGTGGATTCTGGACATTGAGGTAGGCGATTCGAGCGGGCCGCCGGCCTTGATCGATCAGCCTCTGGATTGCGTGGTAGATCAACCAAGTCTTGCCGACCCGTCGCGGTCCCATGAGCAACAGGGCCCGATGAGGCGATTTCATTTCCACCAGGCGCAGGAACGAATCGAGGTACGCGCGTGGCCGTACCTGTCCCACCTCCTCGTCGATGCGGCCCGTACGCCACCAGGGGTTCTCGAGACGTAGCCGGTCGAGCACGTCTTCTCGGGAAACCTCTCGCACGGCAGCCTCCTACAAGATCAGCACACTGATTCTAGCATATAGTCCGCTAGAGTCAAGACGCTGATCTTGTGTTGAACGTGCCGCGTAACCCATGTTGAGGCAAAGGGTTGCGTTCACGCGCGATGGACAGGATCCCGGCGATTAGCGGCGGATCTCGATGTCCTTGAACATCACCAGCATGTCGTTGCCGCCGTGGAGCTGGAGGGCAAAGCGTCCCTTGCGCCACTTGCCCGGATCGTCTTTCAGCTCGGCGGTCTTCACGCCGTTGAGCGTGACCGCGATGTCCCCGCCGTGGGCCGAGACGACCATCTCGTTCCACTCGTTGGGCTTGAATGCCTTCTTGACGACCTCGGGCTTGGGCTGGACGACCCAGGCCCGGCCGTTGGTCTCGTAAAGCCCGCCCGTGGTCCAGCCGGGCTCGATCTCGGCCTGGAATCCGGAGACGCCGCTTCCGCCCTTTTCCTCGATGCGGAAGTAGAAGCCGCTGTTGCCCTTGAGGTCCTTGAACTTCAACCGTGCGGTGAAATCGTCGAAGACCTTATCGGTCACGAGGTGGCCGAAGTTGGGGTCTTCCTTGTTCTTGCGGCCGACGATGGCCCCGTCCTCGATCGTCCACTGGCCGACGCCGATCTTGTGCCAGCCGCTCAGGGTCTTTCCGTCCCAAAGGGGCTTCCAGCCGCCTTCCTTTTCCGCCGCCACTGCGGCCGAGGCGATGAGGCCGAGGCCGAGCACTGCCAAAACAAGCCATCCGCGGGTCGCGTTGCACGTCTTCATAAGTCGCTCCTCAAGAACTGGGATACTCGTGGGCAAAAAGGGGCCAAGCCCCGGGCGGCGCCGCTGAGTGTAGCACGCCGACGGTCCGCGGGAAAGCGGGCAAACCGGCGGGCGCAGCCTTGACCAGTTGACCGGCGCCAGGGCTTCCGGTATAAAGCGTGGTCCGCAATGCGTGGGGGATTCCTCGGTCTGTTGGTCTGTTGCAGGAGCCCGGCCTGTGTCGATCTGCGAACGTAAGAAGGAAGTCAAGCGCCGCCGCCACCGGCGCAAGAAGCTTGCCCACTTGGGTCAAAAGCTAAAGAAGGCAACGGTTTCCGAGAAGGGCGTGATCGCGGAGAAGATCCGCCAGCTCACCCCCGGCTGCGACGTTATTCTGGGGAACTGGGGCCTGACCCAGCGGTAGATGCGTAGCACAGGCATCCTGCCTGTGTGCTACCGGCATCCTGCCTGTGTATTCTGCCGGCGGCGTGCCGGTCCAAAGTAGCCCGGTCACTCCGTGACCGGGGGGCGGGTCACGGAGTGACCCGCCTACATCGGCTGCGGTTGTTCCGGGCGACAGGCTGGAAGCCTGTCCTACGTTTCCCGGTCGAAGTTGAACTCCCCGTCGGCGAAATCGACGCGGACACGGCTCCCCTCGCTGAACTCGCGTTTGAGGATCTCGGTGGCTAGGGGGTTCTGGATCTGCTGCTGGATCACCCGCTTGAGGGGTCGGGCGCCATAGGTCGGGTCATAGCCGCGCTCGGCGATGGCATCCACCGCCGCCTCGGCAACATCCAACTCGATCTGGCTCTGGAGCAATTGCTTCCGGAGCCGCTCGATCTGGAGCTTGACGATCCGGCGGATCTGGTCCTGCCGGAGCGGATGGAAGATGATGACCTCGTCGATGCGGTTGAGGA
>CAYGZI010000460.1:0-5225 GCA_964354245.1 uncultured Planctomycetaceae bacterium | reverse complement strand
GTGGTACATATCCATTTTTAGAGAAGTAACTGGCCGCAAGCGGCAGAATTCCTATTGACTTCCGAGGGCGTTGGATAGCATAATGGTGCTAACGATGCAACCAAACGCCAGAACTGGAGGTGTACGTATGGAGTCCAAGAATGAGACCGCTGCCAGGAAGAAGCTTCAGGAGACCGCGGCGAGAGATCCCGCTTTCCGCCGATTTCTCCACGCACTCAAGGAGCGGCAGCGCGAGCCAGTCAATCGCGAAACGCCGCTTGCCGAGCTGACCAACGTTGGGGAAAGCGCTGCGAAGGCGGTTAAGTGCTTTCGGCTGCTCCAGGAAGCCGGCTACGGAGTCCTCAAACTTGGACGCCGTAGCCTGAGGACCCGCTTCGTGTGGGCGACTTCGGTAAAGGAGGTCGCGACTCAATTGATTGGCGATCCGGACAATCCGCAGCCGGGGTCGCCCCGTGTGCCGAGCGCTGGGTCACACACGCATACCTTTCTATTGCGGCCAGGACTCGTTGTAGTGATCGAGCTGCCCCTGGACCTCGCCGCAGACGAAGCTCGACGACTTGCTGAGTTCGTACGTTCTCTGCCATTCGAACACGAAGTCCGTTCCCAGGACGCCACTCCAACCGCGGAGGATTAGCCAATGCTTCCCGCAACTTCTGCACCCTACTTCGGTTTGTCCGTTGTCGCCACGCGGCCGATCATCGCTGCCTTTCCGTCGGATGGGCCGCTGTACTTCTTTCTCGACTTCATGAACATCGCAGCCGGGGCGCACGGAGTCGCGGAGTCCCGCGACTCAGCGTTCTCTGCGCGATATGTCCGGATACATGCTCACAACCTTCGGTCCCTTGTGCAAGCCAGCCGGCACTGGAAGAGTGGATACGGTGCCGCAGCCTTGTGGGGACCGAACGACGCTCTTCGCTGGAACTTTCGGGCTGCGGGCATCGATCTGCGAGTCTACGAACCTGGCCGCAACTCGGGGAGCGAACAGGGAGTCGACGAGATCATCCAGGGAGAAATGCGCAAACTCCTCGCTCGCGGGACGGAACGTGGAGTTGTAGCGTTGGCGACAGGGGACGGAAACGGCCACGTGGTTGGCGAGGGTTTTATCCCCACGCTCCGGGATCTTCACGATGCCGGCTTCCTCATCGAGATCTACTCATGGAGAGGTTGCCTTAGCGGCGCGTTGCGGCGATGGGTCGAGGAGCACAAGGGCAGGGTCTTTGAGCTGGACACTTGGTTCGGCAACATAACGTTCGTCGAAGGGGGCCGCGTCGCGAAGCCACTTGGCCTCAAACGCCCACGTTACTAGCGTGACACCGTGTCGAGGCATATGCCGAGAAAGCGGCCTAGCGATTACGGCTCAGACGCCGACTCCAAGTTGTCTCAAGTAGGTCCGAGGAGTCCAACATGCTTCCAGTAGTGAGACCACTCACCTTCAGCGCTCACTTTCAGAAGGTCTTTCACGACATGTATCGCAACGAGGAGTCTGCGACGCCCGGCGGCTTGCTGGTGACGTTGATGTCCGACAACGCCGAACTTGCGGCGGAGATTCTCCAGACGACGTCGCGGTTCCAGGAGGAAGGGGACCGCGCTGTTGCGCTGATCACCGCCTGCACCCTGTACCAGGCGTTGAAGGCTCAGGCCGAGAGCGACCGGATGGAGTCTCAGGAGTAGACGCAGTCGGGGTCAGGAGCGTCTCATCACAGTCCAGGCGGTCAGGCATGGCGCGCGACAACCGCAGCACAGTCCCACCCCGGATGATTCGCTGGGCCTGACCGTTCACTGGCCAAGTGACGGCATCCGCGGCCACCGGGACACGACCATTCCTGCCGGTAGACTTACGGGTTCCTCTTCTCCGTTCGTGCCCGAATTGACGGGCGAACCAGAGAAAAGGAACGCGTACTCGCCTGTTACGTTCAGCGTCTCGTACTCCCGTAGGCTGGCGCCCCGGCCTACAAGCTTACTTGTCGTCCTGGAACCGGAACGGCTCGCCGCCGAGGAAATCGGTGCTCGTGACCGTCGGGCACCAATACTTCTCGACGTGCTCGATCACCAGGTCCGTGCCGCGGAAGTGGCTCACCTTGGGTGAGCGGCGGCTGTTGTACATCGTGTCGGTCATGTCCCGCACCAGGACCACGTTCTTGCCCTGGTAGACCATCTGGCGGATGCCGAACGGCCGGCCCAGGACGCACATGTTCGTGTGGACGCCCATGACGATCACGTTGTCGATGCCCCGCTCTTGGATCAGGTAGTACGCCTCGGCGCTGTCGGTGACGGCGTCGCCGGGCTCGATCTTGAGGATGTCGATCTGCTTCTTCCACGCGGAGAAGGTCTTGCACTGCGGCTGGTCGTCGCAGCCGCCGTCGGAGTCGTCGATCGGCAGCGGCCCCTCGTGGCTGCGGTCCAGGTTGCACCAGCCCTTGAGCGGCACCTTGGGCGTCACCGGCAAGGCCGCCTGGGCGAGCTTGCGCTGCGGCGTGTCCTTGTAGGCCGCCAGCGTGCCGCTCGGGGAGTGGATCACGAGCACGCCCTTCTTGCGCGCAGCCGTGATGAGGTCGTTCATGCGCGGGGCCATTTCCGCCACCCGGGCCGTGGCCCCCTTGCACCAGTGCTGGTCCCACATGTCGCAAATGACGATGGCCGTCTTGCGCCCGTCCCAGCGGACCTCTTTCTCGACCACCTGGAACTTGCCGCTCCCCTTGGGGTCTTCCACGCGGGTCCGCACGTGAAGCACCAACGCTCGTTCCGCGTCGGGCTGCGCCGCTGCAATACCGGCCGCCAGCAACGTCGCCAGGAATGTCCCGCACGCGAGGTACGATTTCATGATAGTGCCTCCTCAGTAGGTGTATTCGACGTCGTCGAAGAAGACCGTCACGCTGTTGCCGTCGATCCACGGCGTGCAGATCCCGAAGCGGTCGAACGACGCGCCGACCGCCTTGGCGCCCGGCTCCAGGTCGAGCGTGCAGGTCTGGCCGTCGAGGCCGACGGTGATCCGGCCGCGGCCGCCGGCCCCCGCGGGATCATATTCCAGCATCCAGTCGTGGACCTTGCGGTCCGGGTAGATCCGCGGCGCCTTGCCCGATCTGCCCCCGAGGGCCCCGGCGATCCGGCCATGGACCCGGTACACGGGATAGAAGAAGAAGCCTTCCGACGAGGGACCCTCGATGTTGATGCCGAGGTAGTCCATCGGGATGCTTTGGTCTTGCGCAGGGTTAGGGCGCATGCTCCAGGTCGAGTGATAAAAACCGATCGAGGCGGTGCTATCGGTCACGCCGCGGATCATGCTGACCTTGCCGCGGGCGCTGAGCGGTGCATCGAGGCTTAGGGTGGAGAGACGGGCCCCGTACGCCGCCATGCGGCGCGGGTCGCGGCAGTCGCCCCGGAAGATCAGGCCGCCCAGCTCGCCCGCGGCCTTGCCGCCCGCCAGGTGCGTCGGGCTCCAGCCGAAGTCGAAGCGAGGCCGGACGTTGTTGGAGAGATACGTGCGGCGGTTGTTGAGCGCGTCCCACTTGGGGTCCTCTCCGAAATCGAATCGCGTCCCTTGGACCGTGACCTCGTCGATCCAGACCTCGCCGGCGCTGTCCCAGCTCTTAAGCACCGGCAGCAGGCCGAAATGGGTCAACGCGACGCCGTCGGCGCGGTGCTGTTTGACGATCGGGCAGGTGGCCGTCCGATCGTCCAGCGTGAAGGTCAGCAGGCCGTCCCCCCCGGCCCCCTTGGGGTCGTAGGCGAGCTGCCACCGGCAGACCCGGCCACACGGAATCTCTCGGGCCTCGATGCGCTGCCCGCGGACAATCTGACCGATAACCCCTGCCTCGCATTGCCAACGGCTGGTGCAATACTCGACGTGGGCATGAAAGCCCTCGCCTCGGCCGTTGATTCGGGCGACCAGCGTGTCCGGCGTGCGCCACGCGTCGAGCGTGGCGGGGTTGAAGAAGCCCAGCAGGAAGTGACTCGGCCCGCGCGGGACGAGGATCTGGCCCGAGGCGTTGATGGGGTCGTCCAGCGTGAGCGGCTTCGGCAGCCGGTATCCGTAGCAGGCTGCCTCGCCGGCCGGGTTGATCTTGCCGCCGACCTCGCCCGGCCGGCCGCCCGCGTGACGGGTTGACGCGCTGTAGCCGAAGTCCTGGGCGACGGTCTTGGGCGCGAAATGCGTGCCGCGGTTATTGACGCCTTCCCAGTCGGCCGGCTCCCGGTCGAAGCTCTCTTTGCGGACCTCTGCTTGCGCGGGTCGGGCCGGCGGCACCTTGGCGGAGGTCGGGGCGATTGCAGCCAAGAGAGCCGCGGTTTCAAGCGCCAACGCCAGCATCGCGCCGCACCACAGGTGCGTTCTCATGATATTATCTTCCTCGCAAGACAATGCACAACGCGGGTGTGCCACTGTTTGCCGTCAGGCAAGCAGTACCCGTAGGTTATGCTTCAGCATAACCGCGCCGCCAGCGAACCGCACGCGCGAGCGGAATGGAGCTGCGTGACCCCGCCTTTAGTGGGTTATGCTGAAGCATAACCTACGATTATCTGCGATTCTCAGGCGCCTGCGGGCACGTAGCCGTCGATCAGCCCCGCGCGCACGGCCTCCAGTTGACCCGCCGAGCTGAGCTTCTGGTTCTTGTGGGTGATGTAGCGGGCGTAATTGGGCATGAAGACCTGGCCGGAGGTGCGGAGGTCGAAGTCCTCGGGCTTGTCGCGGAAGGTCTCGCGGATGGAGGCGCACCAGACGAGCCGGCCGTCGGTGTCGATATTGATCTTGCAGACGCCCAGCTTGGCGGCGGGGAGATACTGGTCCTCGTTCACGCCGCTGGTGCCTTTCATCTTGCCGCCGGCGGCATTGATCCGATCGACCCACTCCTTGGGCACGCTGCTGGAGCCGTGCATCACGAGCGGAAAGTCCTTGGGCAGGACCGCTTGGATCTCGGCGAGCCGGTCCAATCGCAGGGTCTGGGCGCCGGCGAACTTGAAGGCCCCGTGCGAGGTGCCGATGGCCACGGCGAGCGAGTCGCAGCCGCTCTCGCCGACGAACTGCTCGGCTTCCTTTGGGTCGGTCAGTTTGACGCTCCCCTTGACGTCCTCCTCCACGCCCCCCAGTTGGCCCAGCTCCGCCTCCACCACGATCCCCTTGGCGTGGGCACGGTCGACGACGCGGCGGGTAATCTCGATGTTCTTATCGAGCTTCTCGTGGGAGGCATCGATCATCACGGAGCTGTAGAAGCCGCTTTCGATGCAGTCGT
>CAYGZI010000459.1:3222-5228 GCA_964354245.1 uncultured Planctomycetaceae bacterium | reverse complement strand
GTGGAGAAACTCGCGGCGGTCCTTCTGGCGCTGGTCGGAGATCCCCTGGGCCACCACGCCTTCCACGACGAAGGGCATGCGCGCCGGGTCGCCGCCGGTGGCAAAGGGCTTGTAGCGCGTGCCCAGGAACCCCGCCTCGGAAAACCGCCCCTGCGGCTCGGTCAGGACAATGTAGGGCGGAATCAGCCCGCGGTATCCGGCGCCGTAGCCCTTAAACAGCGAGACCACGGCGCCGACGCACGGATAGACGTCCCGGCCCCCGGCCATGCGCCCGGTCTGGACCATGTAGGAGGCGGTTTCGTGGCTATTCACGCCGTGGGTCATGCTGCGGATGATGGCGTACTTGTCGGCCTGCTTGGCCAAGAGGGGCAATAGCTCGCCGATCCTGATTCCGGGTACGTTGGTCTCGATGGGCTTGGCCAGCGGCCCGCAGTAGTCGTTGCCCGCCTCCGGCTTGGGATCGAAGGTGTCGAGGTGCGAGGGGCCGCCCCACATCCAGATTTGGATGACGGACTTGGCTTTGGCCTTGGCGCCGGCCTGGGGCTTGGCCTTCTGCGATTTCACCGCGGCCGCGGCAGGAAGGCCCTGGGTGCCAGCCAGCAAGAGCCCGGCCGCGCCGCACAGTCCGCGGCGGACCGCCTCGCGTCTGGAGATCGGTGTGCTCATGTTTTCCCCTTCTTCGTTCTTCGCCCGGCCGGGCCGGCGCCTTGAGCGGTCCCGGCTAGTGCCGGTAGAGAAACTCCGCGCTGTTGATCAATGCCCAAGCGAGATCCAGGGCGATCTCGCGCCGCACCGCGGCGCCGGACTGGCCGTACGCAGCCACGGCCTTCAATTCCTCATCCGTAGGATAGCGCGAGAGGATCGTCAGGTAAAGCCCCTCCACGACCTCCCGCGGTTGGTAGCTCGATTGGATCAGCGACAGCAGCTTGGGCCCCTGCTCTATCTTGCGGCGGATGTGGCTCGAATTCAAGAGGTGCAGGCGCTGGGAGGCGGTGAGGCGGTTGTTGCGCTCCGACTCCAGACCGGTGTCGCGCGGCGGACGCCCGAACAGCTCCAAAAACGCGCTGCCGATGCTCCCGTCCGGCAGCGCAATCGAGCGGTGAGTGGCCGGAATGAAGGTGAAAGGCTCCGGAATTGCGCTGGAGTAACTCTCGGTCGTCCCGGTGATCTGGTTCAGGGCGTCGATCAGGACCTCCGCTTCCAGCCGGCGGAGCGGATAGCACGCGAACTGGGCCTCTGCCCCGGGCTGCTTCGTCCGGGGAATCGATGAAAGCTGATAGGTCTTCGAGTTCAGAATCAGCCGGTAGAGGTGCTTCAGGTCGTAGCGGGCCGCGATCAGCTCTTTCTCCAGGAAGGCCAGCAGCTCGGGATTGCCCGGGGGATTGTCCGGCCGGATGTCGTCCGGCTCGTGGATGATGCCCCGCCCCAGGAGCCACGACCAGACGCGGTTGGCGATGTTGCGCGTAAACCACGGATTCTGCGGCGTAATCAGCCAGTCGGCAAAGACCTCGCGCGGGTCCCGGTCCGGGGACAGCCGGGCGGGGGTTCCGTCCGGGAAGATCGCGGCGGGCGATGCCCCGGCGGGAACGGCGGCCGCCTTGGTCGGATCAAAGGAGACGATCTCCTCCTTCCACTCCGACGTGGACTTGTACGAGACCTGTGAGAAGAAGGCGGCCATTCCAGACAGGCGCTCTTTCGGCCAGCGGTCGGCCCGCGCTCCCATGAACGTCAGGGCCACGGCCTGGGCAAGGGCCTGCGGCTCCCTGCTCTGCACCGCGCGGTAGAAATTGACTTGGGGCACGCGGAAATTGCTGCCGCTCTGCGTGAGCATCTCCCGGACGAACCGGTCATACGGCACGTTCTCCTTGATGCCCGTCCGGATCCAGCGGTGATACGCCTGCGCCGCATTGGGCCACAAATTGACGGGAAACTCCGCCTTGACCCGCAACAAGTCGCTCCACTTCATCGCCCAGTAATCGGCAAACTCGGGACGGACCAACAACGCA
>CAYGZI010000459.1:0-3212 GCA_964354245.1 uncultured Planctomycetaceae bacterium | reverse complement strand
CGCTCCAGCAGCCGGTCGATCAAGGCACGGCGCTTGTCCGGGTTGCGGTTCGACAGGAACTGCCGGACCTCCTGGGGCGTGGGCAGCGTGCCGATGACGTCGAGATAGACCCGCCGCAGAAACACCTCGTCCGAGCAGAGATTGGCCGGCTGAATGCCCAACTGCTTCAACCGGCCGAAGACCAGTTGGTCGATCTTGCCTTGGGGGGTCAGATCGGCGGGGCTTTCGTAAGGGCGCACGGGCGCTTGTCCGGCGCCCGGGCAAACGAAGGCCGCTGTCAGGAAAACCGCGGAAATCAGAGAGGTCTTCATGTGCAGAGCCCTAAGCGAGCCAAGATGCGCGGTTTCAGTCTGCCTCCCCCCGGTTCACGCGGCGTGCCAAATAGATTTAACCCCGGCGGGGGTCGAAGGTTACGCTCCAAGGGCATATCCGGCGTTGTCTTGCAGCGACTTGAACGTGGTCACTGCGTCCCAGTGATCTTAGAGGAAACGAACCTGGTTCTCCAGGTCCGCGGGGGCGGCCTGCGTGCCGAGCATGTCCAGGGCTGAGATTAGCCCGCCAATCGACCGCCGCTGGGTCCAGAAAACGATTCCCTGATGACCGATCCTCATCGAGATGGAAAAGGATCGGCATCGCTCTACTTGGGGCCGGGTGCAGCCCGCAGCCCGGCACGGGCTTGGGACTCTAGGCTGGCGGCGAGTTGCTCATCCTCCCCGATCTGCCTCTGGATTTCGCCGCGGTGATCGAAATAGTATGCCAGGGCGGCGTGGACCTGTGCGAGGGTCACTTGCGGATACTCGCGAGCGATCTGCTCGGGCGTAAGCACGTGGACTTCGTGGTCGCAAGCGACGTCCTGCACGCGGATGCGTGTGCCGGCGATGCACGGTCTGCCCCCGCAACGGTCTGGACGCGTTTCGATGTAGTTGCCGATGAGGGGTTCCATACTGCTATTCTAGCACTTCCCAGCCCGGGGCAACAACAGAGGGCATGGAACGGCCGGGCAAAGCTTACGCCCGGGAGAGAAACTGCCCGGTGCGCGTGTCCACCTTGATCCGCTCGCCCTCGTTGAGGTACTCCGGGACCTGAACGACCAGGCCGGTCTGGAGCTTGGCGGGCTTGGTGCGTCCGGTGGCGGAGTCGCCGCGGATGCCCGGCGAGCACTCGACGATCTGGAGCTCCACGGCGACCGGCAACTGGATGCCCACCGCCTGGTCGTTGTAGATCAGGACCTGCACGCCTTCGAGGTCATCGGTCAGGTACGGGCTCTCCTCGGCGGCGTCTTCCTTGCTCAAGGAGTGGGTCTCGTAATTGCCCTGGTCGAGGAAGTAGAGCTGCGCGGCGTCGGCGTACATGTACTTGACCGGACGGCGGGAGAAGTCGGCCAGCTCCAGCGAGTCGGTCCCCTTGAGGGCAATATCGACCTTCTGCTTCGTGATCAGGTTCCTCGCCCGGTACTTGTAGAGCGTGGCCGCACCGCGGGCCGACGGCGACTGGACGTTGACCGACTCGATGATGCACGGCGCGGCGGCGTAGTTGATGACGGTCCCGGGCTTGATTTCTTTAGCGAGCATGAAACACCTACAGAATGATGAATGAGGAGTGATGAATGATGAATGACGGAGGGCAATGGCTGCTCTTCCGTTTGTCGCCAACTCCGTCGTCCTCAATCACTCGTTCCCCATTCATCGCTCATCACTCATCATTCATCATTATTGCAGAATCGTCCCCGACTGCGGGTCCACGGCGATCCCGCCGGTCAGCTCGACCAGGGCCTCCAGCACCAAGAGCAGCGTGCTGGGGTCGAACATCTCGTCGGGCTCGTCCTCACCGTCGGCGTCGGCGACCATCTCGAAGTGGAGGACGTCGAAGCGGCCGTCGGCCTCGGCCAGGCGCCGCAGCTCGGCCGCCTCCTCTCCGCGGGAACCGTCGCCCCGGAGCTCCTTGGCAAGGGTCACGGCCGCTTCGCGGATCTCCTTGCCGCCCAGGTACGAGATGTCCAACGCTGCAAAGTCGTCCGGCGAAACCACCGAAACGGACTCGAACCGACCGTGCTTGTCCGCCCGGCAGTTGGTCAGCACGTAGCGGCCGTTCAGGGCGGCGATCTTCTTCTCCATCGCTTTGAGCGTCGGCCGCCGCGCGGAGTCGAACAGCACGAAGTACGTCTCGCGCCACCGGTATTGATCGTTGTCGAACATCGACATCGGCGGTCATCCTCCGGAAGCCAGCTCGATCGAGCGGCGCGTGGCGGCCTCGACGGCTGCGATCAGCGCCGCGCGCAATCCCCCGGCTTCAAGGGCCTGCAAGCCCGCGATCGTCGTGCCCCCGGGGCTGGCCACCCGGTCCTTCAAGACCCCCGGGTGGTCGCCGGTCGTCAAAACCATCTCGGCCGCCCCCAGGAGGGTCTGTGCGGCCAAGGCCAGGGCCACGTGGCGCGGCAGCCCCATGCGCACTCCGCCGTCGGCCAGGGCCTCGATCATGACGTAAACGAACGCCGGGCCGGACCCGGACAGGCCGGTCACGGCATCCATTAGCTTCTCTTCCACGGGATACGCCACCCCGACGGCCCCGAGCATCTGCCGCACCAGGTCGCCATCCTGCGGCGTGGCTTGGTCGCCGAGGCAATACGCGGAGGCCCCTTTTCCTATCAAGCACGGGGTATTGGGCATCACGCGGACCAGCCGGACTTCAGGCCCTAATCCCTCGGCCAGGACCGCCAGGCGTATCCCGGCGGCAATCGAGACCACGAGCTTCCGTGGGCCGATCTGCCCATGCAGTTGGGATAGAACCTTCCCCATTTGTTGGGGTTTCACGGCCAGAAAGATGACGTCGCAGGTTGGTGCGACCTCAAGGTTGTCCGCAGTGGTCTTGCCCCCGGTTGCCTGGGCGAAACGATCCCTGGCCTCCGCAACCGGGTCGCTGGCGATGAGCCTTTCCGCGGAGGCGAGGCCTGCTTTGACCAATCCCTGTCCAAGGGCAGTGGCCATTTGACCGGCGCCGATGAAACCGACCGACTCGTGCAACATGCGTACAGCCACCCAGAAGACGGGCTAGGGCTTCAGACTGCCGCTATGCTACGGCAAACGGGGCGATCCTACAAGTCGGCCCCGCACCGTACAAAGTAGCCCGGCCCCAACTTCTAGAGCGGTTCCGCTCACCGGCGTCCCTGGGCACGCAGATGCTCGTCGGCCCACGCGACATCGTCCGGATCGAGA
>CAYGZI010000458.1:0-5229 GCA_964354245.1 uncultured Planctomycetaceae bacterium | reverse complement strand
CCGCCTCCGCTCCCCGGGTTGGTGCCTTCGCCAACCCCGATCCCCACGCCGCCCCGTCCGATGATCGCCGGCCCGGGGCCAAACCCCTTGATGTCGTACCCGCCGATGCCCCCGAGCGCAGCTCCGCTCGTCAACGAGCTCGCCATGCCGCCGCCGCGCTCCTCGAAGACCGGGCTGTCGTCGTAGTAGACCTCGGTTTGATCGATCGTGCCGGTGCCGGACTTGGTCCAGGTGAGCGATTCGGTGGTCAGAATGCTCGGCTCCAACGGGGCCCCGCTCGGGTCAAAGGGCTCCAGTTGCGCTGGAGTCATCTTGGCCTCCGCGCCGGTCTCCTGGATGACGGGCGCGCTGTCGTCGATGATCTGCGACTCCCGCTCCTGCGTCCCGATGAAAATCAGCACGCACGTCATCAGGGCCATGTGGAAGACGAAGCTCGTGGCCCACCAGGCCCCTTCCACCCGGACCCACTCTTGGATCCGTTCGACCAGCCCGGGCGGACCCAGGGCAACCGCGACCGCTGCTTGCGGAGCTGCCTGCGCCGCCGCTGCCTGCGGCGCCGAGGTGCTGGACGTTCTGGGCATTTGCGCAAGGGGCCTTAATGCCGGTCCGGGGTGCGACATGGGACGCGACTCCCCCAAAAAGAGGTAGGGAAAGATGTTCCGATCCCCGAAAGGTGGCGTGCGCCCGAGACCACTCCACCCGCTACCTTAATTGTCGGCACCGGGCGGGGCGCCGTCAAGCCCGTGGCCTTGCGCGTGCGTGCTCCCCTTCCCATTGTCGTCGCCTTCTTCGTTGGCCCCCCTGGCGACTTTGCCCCGATCCTCGTCGGCGGGCTCATCGGGGACGTCGCCGGCGGCGGCTTGATCGAGCCACTCCTCCATCGAAATGGCGCCGGGGCGCGCCGAGGCGACCGTGCGCCGCGGTCCGGGCCGCCGCCCGAGCGCCGTCAGGCCCCACCAAATGGCGACCAGCGTCACCAACGCGCCCAAGACGATCCAGCCCCAAGGCCATCCGGTCCCCGCCGTCTCCGGCCGGCCAGGCTCCGCCCACACCACGCGGCCGATCACCAGCGGCGCTTTCTCCGGCCGCGCGCCGGGCTTGGCCCTGGCCGGGTAGTAGCCCTGCAGCTTGAAGAAGTACCCCACGACGCGGATCTTCACGTTGACCCGGGGGCCAACCGGCAGCCCTTCGGGCAGATCGACCACGACCACGTCGTACAGCCAGGCGCCGGAATCGGCAGTGGACCCCCAGATCTCGTAAATCGGGAAACCGAACTCTCTCGGCGCGCCGCGATTGTCTTCGACGATCATCCGCGCGCTGAGGCTCAACTCCACCAACTTGCCGCGGTACTCCTCCGGCGAGAGCATCAAGTCGTTCAGCGTCACGCCGGTCCTCGCCCGCTTCTCCATCAGCGAGACCGGCTGGTTGACGACCCATTGCACCACGCGACGGTAGGCAAACATCTCTTCCCGCCGGATCCCGAGGGTGCCGTCGGTGATCGCCTGCAACTCCTCCCGGGCGGCGTCCGCCTCTTCCGGGTCCTCGTCCGTAGGTCCCAGCGGAACGTCGGGCGCCGGTTTCGGCTGTGGCGCGGCAGCGTAAGGCGGCGCGGGCGCCCCGGGCTCGGCGCCTTTCGGGGACTGTCCCAATTTTCGCGCAGCGAAAATGGGACTGTCCCTTTTGGGAGCCGGTTCGACCTGGCCGCCCGGCGGCTCCTTGGCCGGACTGGCCGGCACCCCCGCGGGTTGGCCCTCCGGCGCGAACAGCCTGCCGAGCGCCTCGGCCACGTCCGGGTCCCGAAGCCGCATCATGAGCAGGAAGAGCACCGCCAGCATCGTCACCATCGTGGCCAGCCGAATCCACGGCCAGCCGCCATAGTTGCCCGGGGGCGGAAGTCGTTGCTCGCGACGCATACGGTCTCTTCTCGTGCGGCACTCATTCCCTACCCGCCCGCCGCCTCGACAAAGCTCAGCTTCGACAGCGGGCTCCAGACGGTCCGGCCGGTCTCCTTGTCCACCCGGGCGACCTTCAGCCGGGTCAAGACGTCGACCACCTCCATCAGCCGCTCGTAAAGGATGCTCGGACTGACCTGCAGGATGACTTGCTCGTAGGGATACGTCGGGTCGCCGAAGATCTTGGTCAGATTGAGTTCCAGGGCGGCGAGGGTCTCCACCTGGGTCGCGTTCTCTTCACCGAACGAAAGGCTCTTGATCTCGCCCGACCCGTCGGAGAAGACGTTGATCACCAAGGTCTTCAGCCCCTTGGGGATTTCGGCCGAGTTGACGTTCTCGCCGGCGGGCTGCGTGCCCTGGGTCGTCCTCGCTTCCGGCGGCGGCAGGCGGAGCCAGATTTGCCCTTCCAACGGCGCCGGCCGGAACGTGGCGATGAAAAACGCCAAGAGCTGGAACGCCATGTCCAGCATGGCGGCCAGGTTCAGCTCCACCTCTTCCTGCGAGCGGCGGCCGCGACGGCGACGCATGACTCTAACTCCCTGCTTTGCTCTCCACCGCCCTTTTCTTGCCGGGCGGCTCGGTCTTCAACGCGAACTGCCGGAACCCAAACTCCTGACACGTCCGGATCACCCGGTTGAAGTCCCGGAACCTCGTCTCGCGGTCCGCACGCACCACCACCAGCGTCGGCAACTCCTGGCCCAGCACCAGACCGGGCCGGAACCGCCGCTCCGAAAGCAGCACCGCGTTGGCCTCCTGCTCGATGAACTCCCGCACAGGCTGCCTCCGGCCCATAGCGCGAAGGTTCCCTTCCTTGTCGATGTTCAGGACCATTAGCGACTCGATTCCGCGGGTATCCACCGGCTTGGCACTTCCGACCACCGGAAGGTTCAACTCTTTCTCGATGGACGCCGCCTTGAAGTTGGCCACCACCATGAAGAAGGTGATCAACTGGAAGACCATGTCCAGAATCGGGGTGAGGTTCGGCTTGCCCTCGGATTCGAGTTCCGCCATGGCTTCTCCGTCACTCCAACCGCGGCGCGGCCTTGACGCCCGACACCGTGGTCGCGCTGGCGCCGCCGGCCGCTGCGCCTCCCGCCGGGGCCTTGGCCCGCGCCGCATGGGCAAAGTGCCGCAGGAACTGATCGGCCTCCACCCCCGCGCTCGTCGCGATCGCCGAAACCCGGTTCCGGAAAAGCGCGAAGAACCAGATCGCCGGCACCGACAGGGAGACGCCTTCCAGAGTGATCACCAACGCCATGGAAATCGCCAGCGCGATCCGCTGCGAGTTCAACTCCTGGCCGCCTTGGGCGATTTCGCGGAAAGCCGAGATCATCCCCTGAAGCGTCCCCACCAGCCCGATCATCGGACCCAGGGTCCCGATCACCGCCAACATGCTGATCCTCTTCTCCATCTCCACGTGGATCGACTCGCCCACCCGCTCCATCACGTCGCGGGCCTCCGCCAGGCCGTTGGGCAATTCGGCTATGCCGTGGCTCAGCAAGCGGCTAAACAGCGAGTCGTCCCCCTTGACCACCTCAAAGACCCCCTTGAAGTTCCGCTGGGCCAGGAGGTCCTGGGCGCGGCCCACGATCTCCGGGGGCACGGCCACCGGCATGCGCAGCTCCCAGAAGAGGCGTCCGATCGTGGCCACAAAGTAAATCGAGAGCCCCAAGATGAACAACCCGACTGGGCCGGATGCCCTGAGGAACCACTCGAAGGCGCCCATCTGCTCCGTCTTGGGCGGTTCTGTCGCAGTGCCTGCGGGGGCCCCCGCTTTCGCCTGGTCCGGAGCCGGAGCGGGCGCCGGCTCCACCTTCTTCTCCGCGCCCTCCTTGCCCTTCTCCTGCCCCACCGAGGGCCGCGTGGCCGGGCCCAGGACCCAGGCGGCCCACGCGACCATCGCCAACACCAACCAAGGGATCCTTCGCGAAACGCTCCGCTCGATGCTCATGGTACCCACTTCCTCTTCACTGTTGACCGCGCGGCACTCCCCCATGTCCAAGATAGCTAAAGACCGGGACGCCTTCAAGCGGCCCGCGCGTTTGGCCCCAAGCGAAGCGCGATGCCTGCCCCTTCTCCCCTCGGTCGCCCCAACCGCTACAACCCCTATCCGCGGGACCGCCGGCGCAGAAAGTAGCCAATCGTAGGGCAGGCTTCCAGCCTGCCGTTCACCGGGTTTCGTAGGGCAGGCTTCCAGCCTGCCGTTCAGGCACCACAAGCAGGATGCCCGTGCTACTTTCGCCGGGCCGTCCAGAACAACGCGTTGACCAGCAAACGGAGAAACCCTGCCTCCTTGAAGTCCTCGGGATGCCCCAGCGACGTGTAGAAGACCCGCCCGGCCCGGTGTACCCGGGTCCATGCGACCGGCTCCGTGTGGCCGGGGATCGTGCCGGTCAAAAGCACGGTGGTATCCGGGGCAAGCTGCGGGTTTTTGTAAAGACTTCCTACGGAAACGAACTCCTTGAAGCCGTCGAGGATCGGATGGTCCTTCGCCTCCGGGCGGACCTTGATCGCCGATTTCTCCTTGTTCCCATAATGGCCGACGTAATCGCCGCCCAAGACCTCCTTGTCCAGGGCCAGCCAATTCTGGAAGGCGTGGCTGGCCGTGCGCAGCGCGACGATCGGCCCGCCCCGCTGGCAGTACCGCTTGACCCGCTCCAACTGGTCCGCCGGCAAGGTCAGCCGCCGCGTGAAGAGCAACGTGCAGTCGCAGTGGTCGAGATTCTCCAGGCCCGGCAGGTCCTTCTCAGTCTTCATAAAGGCCCGGGTGCAGCGCACGCCGTGTTTCGTCTCCAGATACCCCTGAAACGCCGCCAGCGTCTCGTCGGAGCGGTACTCCACTGAGCCCGAGACCAGGCAAACCTCCAGCGGCCTCTCGCGGGGCTTCTCGCCCGGCTTCTCGCCGGGCTCCTCCTCGGCCGCCCAAAGCCCCGCTGGCTCCGCAGCCTGAAGCGCCGCCAGCCCGGCCGAAACCCCGATCGTCGTGTGGGCCGAATGGACGATAAACCTGCGTCGCGAAATCTGGGGCATGGTCAATCCTTCCCGAACCCTCGGAGAGCCATCGTGCAGACTCCCATTATCTTCTGGAGTCGTGGGCGTGTCTATCGTGGAGAACGACTCAAAGTCGCCCGGAGCATCTTCCCGGGCTAAGCCGCAAGCGGCAATGACGTTTGCGCGAACACTATCGACTCGGCAAACCCTTCACACCCTTCATACCCTTCACACCCTTCACACCCTTCACACCCTTCACACCCTTCACACCCTTCACACCCTTCAC
>CAYGZI010000457.1:0-5241 GCA_964354245.1 uncultured Planctomycetaceae bacterium | reverse complement strand
ACCCCACCGGGAGCAAGGTCAAACAGGGAGCAGGGCGTCGATCGGTGGCCTTGAGCCTCCGGTCGTGCCCGCGGGCTGGTCCGGCCCGCTATCGACTTCCGGGTAGACCGCTTGAGGGGCCGGGCAATCGGCCTCCTAGAGAAATGGCCATCGCCGGCCCGATGCGAATCGGGCCGGGACAGAACCCGGCTTACAGGTCCGCTCCGGTCCCCACTTTTTCACTCACGCACCGGTGCGGCGTGGTCCGACCGTCCTACGGAGCGTTCGGCACCAGGCGGTTGTCGATGAACTGCAAGAGTTTCGAAATGCAGAGCTGATTCATGCTCGTGCGGTGGTCGTGGGCCTCGGCCCTCAGGGCCTCGTGGACGCTCCTGGGCAACCGTACGGTAATCACCCGGGTGGGTTCCTCGTGGTCGGGAGTCAGCCGGGCCCGCTCCCTGAGGTTGGTCAGCATCTGCTGGATCTCGGCGTAGGCTGGGGTCTGCTCGAAATCGGCCCAGGACCTCCGATCCGGGAACGACCTCCGGAGCAGGCCGTGCAAGCCCAAGATTTCCCGGAAGAACGCCACCCAGCCGGGATTCCGAAAATACAGGTCGTAGGCCGCCTGGGAGGCCCTGGCTACCGTGTCCGCGTGGGGCGCCGCCTCCGCATTGGGCGTCGTGTGCGGAGCCAGCGCCTCGTCGGCATCGGGCGTCGTTTCCGCGTCGAGCACTTCGTTTGCTTCGCTCATCCTGAGACTCCTTGGCAGGCAACTGCAACAGTCCGTTTTCCAGGGCTCGGCGCCACGGCCGGCCCGCGTTTGCCCGAACTTTATGCTGCCTGGAACGCGCGCAGGGGGACAATCGGATACTCCATTGGTGTGATGTACACCGATGGCGACCGCGCGGACGTGCCTAAGCTTCAGGCACTGACGCCCAACGATTCGGCAGACGCTAGCTTTGATGTAAGTGCCGTGCTAGCAATGACATCGGGCATAGACCCCGCGGCAGTCCCGTTTACCAAGGTGTCTAGCGGGTTGTCGCGGCTTGAAAGGAGCGAGAACGCGGAGAGAAACAAAAAGACTTCCAAAGTCTTCGAGACTTCGGAAGTCTTCAGGGCTGAAAGCTGATAGCTGACGGCTGATAGCCTCCCCGCCGGATGGCACTGGCCTATCGCCAGTGCTGAGTCAAAGCACGGGCAAGATGCCCGTGCTACTCAGGCCAGTTCGGCCGCCACCTTGTCGAAATACTCGACGCACTGGGCGATCTCAGGCACGGAGTTCTTCCAGTTGTACTCGTACTCGATGGAAAACACCGCCTTGAGGCCCTGACGCCGAAGCTCCTTGAGCATCCCCCGGACGTCCCCTTTTCCGGTCCCCCAGGGAACGTCGTGGCCGTCGCCGTACTGGTTGAGGTCCTTGAAGTGCAAGGAGACGATCCGCCCTTCGAGCTTCCGGAGCGCCTCGATCGGCTTGATCCCCGACCGCATCCAGTGGCCCGTGTCGGCGCAGGCCCCGATCCGCTTGCTGCGGTCCTTGCAGACCTTCAGGACCGTGTCCGGGTCCCAGTAGGGCGACGGCTTCGGGTGGTTGTGAAGGGCCACGTTGATGCCGTACTCCTCGCACAGCTTGTCGAGTTGGTCGAAGGCGTTCAAGGCAGGCTCGGAGACGATCGTCTCGATCCCCATGTCCTTGGCAAAATCGAACGTCCTGCGGCTCGCCCCGGTCACGCCGAAGCAGACGAGCTTCACGTTGGCGTCGGCCAGCTTCTTCTTGACCACCGCGCGATCCTCGGCCGACATCGACTCGCCGATCTGCACGTTGGGCTTCTCGGCGCTGAGCTTCTGGCCCGGATAGGCCTCGATGTAGCGCAGCCCGACGGAGGCGTTCTTGTCCACCGCCTCGAAGAAAGTGAACTGGTTGAAGCTGTAGGCCTGGCATCCGAGGCGCCAGCCGAGCTTCTCGGCGTTAGGGGCGCCTTTGGCCGCCTCAGCGGCCCGGACGGAACCGTGGCTCAGACCGGACAAGCCCACGGCGGCAGTGACCATTCCGGTGGTTTTCAGGAAACAACGACGATCGACCCTGGTGTGCATGGCTTGCATCCTCATGTTACCTTACAGCATTACCCGAACACTAAGACCGGCCCCACTCTCCAAACCGCATCGCCGCGCATTATAAGGGCGGGCAAGGGGCTCAGCAACGAGTCGCATCCCGGCACTGGGGCCCGTTTGACACCCCCACCCAAGACGGTTATAATCGAGCGCATGGCGCTTTGCGTCATTATCCCGGGCATTCGCCCGGTGCGCAGAGGGGCAGCTTGAGGTCGAATCATGCCATCCTCCTCGAGGTTCGACGTTGAAGGAGGAACCGCCGGGAGCCCCCCAAAGCCCCCCGGGGACGACCCCCCGCCGGGTCTCGACGGGCAGCCGACGGTCATCTCCCACCGTCCACCTTGGGGTGTTGCCTCCAATGCGGAAGCCCTCATCACCGGTGGCTCCGATCGAGTATTCCCGACCCGCCTGGGACCTATCGAACTGACCGAGTACGTGGGCGGTGGGGGCATGGGCCGCGTCTTCCGGGGGCACGACAAAGCCCTCGCGCGGACCGTAGCCGTCAAGATCCTCTCTCCAGACCAGGCCGCCGACCCGGAGATCGTCGCCCGGTTCCGCAACGAAGCCCAATCGTCCGCACGCCTCAACCACGAGAACATCGTCCAGGTCTATCACGTCGGGGAGGAGGCCGGGCTGCCCTTCATCGTCTTCGAGTTCATCGAGGGGGTGAACGTCCGCACTTTGGTGGAGCAGAAGCGCGGGCTGCCCCTGGCCGAGGCGCTCGGCTACACGTATCAGGTCGCCCGGGCCCTCGCCCATGCCGCGGCCTGCAACGTGGTGCATCGGGACATCAAGCCCTCGAACATCCTGATCACCAAGGACGGCCGCGTCAAACTGGCGGACATGGGGCTGGCCCGGGTCCGGAAGCCTCCGACCTCGGGCGGCGACCTGACCGCCAGCGGGGTCACACTGGGGACATTCGACTACATCGCACCCGAGCAGGCCCGCGACCCCCGCACGGCCGACGTGCGCAGCGACATTTATTCGCTGGGCTGTACGCTGTTTTACATGTTGACGGGGCGTCCGCCGTTTCCCGAGGGGACGGTGCTGCAGAAGCTCCTCCAGCACCAGGGGGGAAAACCGCCGGACGTGCGCCAGTCCCGGCCCGAGTTGCCCGAAGGGGTCCCGCAACTCCTGCGGCGGATGATGGCCAAGGACCCGCGCCGGCGTTTCCAGACTGCGGCCGGGCTGATCGACGCGCTGGTGCTGTTGGCCGAGGAGGTCGGCTTGGCCCCGGCCCGGCTTGGTCCGCCGGGATGGGTGGTTCTTCGGCGCCCCAAGCTGCGATTCCTGCAGCGGCACGTGCCGTGGATGGCGCCGCTGGCCCTGTTGGTGGCCATGGTCTTGGGCCTCCAGTATCTTTGTCCGCCCCTGGGTGAGTCGGGAGACGGCACGGCACTGTTGATCCCTATGCCGGACGAGCCGGCGGCGAGTGGAGTGGAGCCTCGGGATTCCCGCACGGCCGAGAAGAACCCGCCGCAACCGCTCACTCGCCCGTCCGAAGCGCCGTTGCCGCCCGAGTCTCCGGAGAAAACCGCCAACGGCGCAGGCTCGCCCGGCAACGCGGCCGGGTCGCCGGCGGGCAAGGTCGATCAGTCGGGCGCCAAGAAGGTTGCGGGCCCATCGTCCGGGGATCCTGTCCCGTCCAAGGCCCCGCGCACCGAGAGGGGCAGCGGCCGCCCGGACGCCGCCCTCTCCAATCGCGTCGGCACCGCAGGGCCCGAAGGCGCAACGCTGCACCCGGGCGCGGCCGAAGGCGGACTGTCGTTGTCCGACCCGGCGGCCTCCGGGCTGCTGGCGGTCTCTCAGCCCCGGTCGGATCGAGGGGAGTTGACCGCCGCGGCCGCGGTCTCGCTGCCCCCAATTCCCCCCGTTGCGCCGGCGACGGGAGAGGCCGCCAAGGGCCCGGCCAGCGGCGTGCTGATCGTCGATGCGTCCGGCGGAAGGCCGAACCGTTTTGCGACCCTCGAAGCGGCGTGCCGGGCCGCTGCCAACAACGACGTGATCGAGCTCCGCTTCAACGGCCCGAGCAGAGAAAGACCGATCGCCTTAGGCAACGTGAAGCTCACGATCCGCGCCGGCAAGGGATTCCGGCCGGTCGTGACGTTCCGCCCCAGCGAGACAGACCCCGTCCAGTCCGGCCGCGCCATGCTCACCTTGACCGGAAGCCAGCTCGCCCTGGTCGAGGTTCCCCTGGAGTTGGTCGTTCCTCGCGACGTGCCCGCGGACAGTTGGTCGCTCTTCGAGATCCGCCAGGCCGAAATGACGCGTCTGGAGAAGTGCGTCCTGACCATCCGCAATGCCGCCGAGGATCAGGGGGCGTACCATCAGGACGTGGCCTTCTTTCGCGTCAAAGCCGCCCCGGGAGCCGACGCGGCAGAACCTCTCGAATCCGCGGGCGCCCATGCGCCCGAACCGGCGCCCACGCCCCCCGTGGCGATCTCGTTTTCCGACTGCATCGTGCGCGGCGAGGCCGTCGTCTTGCGCGTGCAGCACGCGCGGGCGTTGCGCCTGGCGTGGGTCAATGGGCTGTTGGCCACCAGCGAGCGGTTTCTGGTGGCCGACGGGAGCCCGCAGGCCGCTGGGCCGGGCGAATCGCTCAAGATCGACTTGCAGCACGTCACGGCGGTAGTGCGGAGCGGGCTGTGCCGATTCGTGCAGAACGAGTCGGCCCCGCGCCAGTTGCCCGCCCAACTGAGCGTCTCCAGCAGCATTCTGGTAGGATCTCCGTCGGCCCCGTTGGTCGAACAGAGCGGCGTGTCCGCGGCCGATCCCTATCGGCAGCGGCTCCTTTGGAGCGGCGACCGCAACTTCTACGAAGGGTTCACGGCGTTTTGGAACGTCCAGTTCGCGAACGCCGAGACCGCGCCGGAGACCATGACTCTCGGGGCGTGGAAGGCGCACTGGGGGCCCGAGCAAGAGATCCGCCCGGTGGCCAATCAAGTCCAGTGGAGCCAACTGCCGGCAGCCGATCGCCCGTTGCACACGGACGGGCCGGCGGACTACGCGTTGGGCCCTTCGTCGCCCGCCACCCCAAATCCGGCGCTGGGGTCGGCCAACGACGGGCGCGATGCCGGTGCCCAGTTGGACCGGCTGCCGGAGGTGCCTCCGCTGTCGCCGGAGCCGGAGGTCGCTCCGCCACTGGACAAGTAG
>CAYGZI010000456.1:0-5247 GCA_964354245.1 uncultured Planctomycetaceae bacterium | reverse complement strand
ACGCGGAGGTTCTGGCGGCGGACGTCGTCGTAGGTCAGCTCGCCGTAGAGGACGGCGTGGGGGTTCTTCTCGGGGTCGTCGCTGTAGATGCCGTCCACGCGCGTGGCCTTCAGGAGGATGTCGGCCTCCAGCTCCAGGGCGCGTTGGGCGGCGGCCGTGTCCGTGGTCACAAACGGGCTGCCGGTGCCCGCCACCAGGAGAACGATCCGGGATTTTTCCAGGTGGCGGCGGGCGCGGCGGCGGATATAGGGCTCGGCGACGCCGTCCATGCGGATGGCGGTCAAGAGCCGCGTGTCGCAGCCGAGCGATTCCAGGGCGTCCTGGATGGCGAGGCCGTTCATCACGGTGGCCAACATGCCCATGTAATGGGCGGTGGCCTCGCTGATGGCGGCGCTGGCCGACTTGAACTGGGCCCCGCGCAAGATGTTGCCGCCGCCCAAGACAATGGCGATCTGGGCGCCGTAGCGCGAAGCGCGGTGAATCTGCTGGGCGAGGTGGACCACGGCGTCCATGGCAATGCCGCGCTCGGCGCCGTGCGTGAAGCCGTCGCCGGAAATCTTGAGCACGACCCGCTTGTACGGCGAAACGATGGGCGCCTGCTGCGGCGCGGCCTGCTGGGGAGCCATCCGTCACTCCTTTCCAAGTTCCCAGTGGACGAAGCGGACGATCTTCATGCCCGCCGATTCGGCGAGCTTGCCGACGGTCTGGCCTTTGTATTTTTCCTTGTTGGCGTGGATTTGCTCGGCCAGACAGGTCTGGGCGCGGAAGTCCTTCATGCCGCCTTCGACGATCTTGGGGACGATCTTCTCCGGCTTTCCCTCGTTGAGGGCCCGCTGGGCGAGGATCTCCCGCTCCTTCTCCACGGCGGCGGGATCGAGGTCGGCCTCGGAGACGACCTTGGGACGCATGGCCGCCACGTGCATGGAGATGTCCTTGGCCAGCCCGGCATTGCCGCCCTGGACCTCCAGCAGCACGCCGGCGCTGCCGTCGTGGTGGGCATAGCCGCCGCAAGGGCCGTCGACGCGCACGATCCGGGCCACGCGGAAGACCTCGCGGATGCGGTTGACCGCGTCGTCGAGCTGGTCGCGGAGCGTGCAGCCGGGTTGGGCGGGCGACGGCTGGCCGAGGAGGTCCTCGGGTGTGCTCGCCCCGGGCCCGCCGGCCAATTGCTGGAGCAAGGCCCTGCCGAGGCCGACAAACTCGTCGTTCGAGGCGACCGGGGCACTTTCGCAGCGGAGCTCGACCATCGCGCCGACGCCGGGATCGAGGCCGGCGTGGACGAAGATCCTGCCGGCCGCGGTCTCGCGTCCGGCGCGCTTGTCCATGGTCTTCTTTCCGGCCTTGCGCAACAGGTCGATGGCTCTGGCGCCGTCGCCGCCGGCTTCGGTCAAGGCCCGCTTGCAGTCCATCATCGGCAGACCGGTCTGATCGCGGAGGGCCTTGACGGCCGCCGCGGTGATTTCTGGCATAACAATGTCTCCTGGCTGAAACTCCGTTTACCGTAGGACGGATTTCCAATCCGTCCTACTCTCGTCCCGGGACGGATGGCTAGGCCGGAGCGGCTTCCGGCTCGGCCACTGCCGCCCCTTCCGCTTCCTGCTGCTTGAGTTGGCCGGTGGCGGCCTTCCCGGCCAGAACGGCATCGGCCAGGTGCGAGACGATCAGCTCGATCGAGCGGATGCTGTCGTCGTTGCCCGGGATCGGCAGGTCCACCTCGTCCGGATCGGAGTCGGTGTCGATCCAAGCCACCGTGGTGATCCCCAGCTTCCGGGCCTCGCGCACGGCGTTTTTCTCCTTCTTGGGATCCACGACGACCAGCGCCTCGGGCAGGCGGCTCATCGTCCTCATGCCGTTGAGGTTGCGGAACATCTTGCGGAATTCGCGGTTCAGGGCCGATTGCATCTTCTTCGAGTAGGCGCCCAACTCCTCGCCGGCCCGCAGCGCCTCCAACTCCTCCAGACGGGCGAGCCGGCTGCGGATGGTGCGGAAGTTGGTGATCGTGCCGCCGAGCCAGCGGTCGCTGACGTAAGGCATGCCGCAGCGGTCGGCCTGCTGCTCGACCGTCTCGCCGGCCTGACGCTTGGTGCCCACGAACAACACCAGACCGCCCGCCGCGGCGGCCTGCTGCAAGTACTTGCGGGCCCGCAAGAGACCGCGGATGGTCTCGCGGACGTCGATGACGTGGATCAGGTTTCGGCGGCCGTAGATGTACGGCCGCATTTTGGGATTCCATCGGCTCGTGCGATGGCCGAAATGGACCCCGGCTTCAATCAGTTCCCGGACCAGGATGGTTGCCACCTGGTACACCTCCTTTGACACAAGGCACACCGGCGAAGTCCCTACCCCGATGGTGGGGCGTCCGGCGTTACGCGGTAAGCCGGCCCGCCCGACGCAGCACGCGGGGGCGGACCGTTGATTGTGGCAAGCCCCATATACTAGCAGCTTGTCGTTTGACCGTCAACCGACCAGGGGGCCGTCTTGAAGGGGGGTGGTGTAGCACAGGCTTCCAGCCTGTGGCTAGAAGAAACAGGTAGGATGCCTGTGCTACGAGAGCGCCGGCTGGAAGCCGGTACTACGAACCCACAGGCAAGATGCCTGTGCTACTTCGTCCTATAATGGTCTGGCGAGGCCCGGGGGCACCGGATCGTGTGCCGCGGGCATTGCCTTGCCCCCACTTTGCTCCATTCACCCGAGGATTCTGCCCATGCCCGAGCGGATCACCGGCATCTTCACCCCCCATATCGTCCCCCTGGACGACCGCGGCCGGATCGACGAGGACGAGCTGCGGCGCTACGTCGATTGGCTCATCGCCAAAGGGGTCCACGGGCTATATCCGAACGGATCGACCGGTGAATTCGTCCGTTTCGCCCCGGAAGAGCGCCGCCGGATCATCCAGATCGTCTGCCAGCAGGCCGCCGGCCGCGTGCCCGTGCTCGCCGGAGCGGCCGAGGCCAATATCCGCGAGACGCTCCAGGCGTGCGACGTCTACGCGGGCTACGGGGCCCGGGCCGTGGCGATCGTCTCGCCGTTCTACTACAAGCTGAGCCCGGAGTCGGTCTACGCCTACTTCCGCGAGATCGCCTTGCACAGTCCGATCGACGTGACGCTCTACAACATCCCCATGTTCGCCAGCCCGATCGACGTGCCCACCATCCGGCGACTGGCCGAGTTTGAGCGGATTGTGGGGATCAAGGACTCGTCGGGCGACCTGGCGTTTATGATGCGGATGATCGCGGCCGTGCGCCCGGTCCGCCCGGACTTCACGTTCCTCACCGGTTGGGACGTGGTCTTGGTGCCGATGCTGCTGGTGGGCTGCGACGGCGGGACCAATGCCACCAGCGGCGTCGTGCCCGAGCTGACGCGCAAGCTCTTCGATCTCACCCAGGCCGGCCAGATCGCCGAGGCCATGCGAATCCAGTACCGCCTCGTCGAACTGTTCGACGCGATGCTCTTCTCCTTCGATTTTCCCGAGGGCTTTCGTGCCGGCGTGGAAGTCCGCGGATTCCGCATGGGGCAAAGCCGCCAGCCGCTCAGCGAGAGCCAGCGGATCGACCGCGTGGGGCTGGAGCGGGTGCTGCGGTGCATCCTTTCCGACTTCGGCTACGTGGACGCCCCGGACGAGGGCTGCGCGCCACGGACGGGCAACATCACCCAGGACCGCGTCGCACAGATCACGGCGAGCGTCATCAAGACGCTCAAAGAGCGCGGGGCCATTTGAATGTCGAATGTCGAAGGCCAAATGACGAAGGAATGACCCAATGACGAAGCACGAAAACGCGCCGGCCGCCCGCGACCCCGATGCACCGGCGTCGGCAGCCCCCTTCGTCATTCGTGCTTCGTCATTCTTTCGTCATTTGGCTTTCGACATTCGTCATTCCCCTCTTCATCCTTCATCCTTTCTCCCGTGAACGATTCCCTCGGACTGCTGGAAACCCACGGCTTGACGCCGGCCATGGTGGCCCTGGACCGGATGGAAAAGACCGCCGAGGTGCGGGTGGTCCAGTGCGAGTTGAACGATCTGCTGGGCGTGGTGATGAAGGTCGTCGGGCCCACGGCCGCCGTGACCACGGCGATCGAGGCGGGCCGGGAGGCGGCCGAGGCCATGGGCGGGCGGCCGATCGCCCACGTCATCCATCGTCCCGAGGACAAAGCCTGGGAGGCGATCCAGTCGCCGCCGCAGTTCAACCCCTTGATTCAACAAGACGTCGTGTTCTTTCCGGACTACCAAGCGGCCGACCCCGCGCCCCACGACGAGCCTTCTTCAGCCAGGTCCCCCATGAAAGCAGAACAGCCATTCGCGTTGGGCTTTATCGAAACCCAGGGGTTCACCGCCGTTTTCGAGGCGATCGACACGGCCTGCAAGGCGGGCAACGTCGAGGTCATCGGCAAGGAGAAGTTGGGCGGCGGCTACGTGTGCGTGATCGTCAAAGGCGAGCTGGCGGCCGTGACCGCGGCGATCGAGGCGGGCCGCGAGAAGGTCGGCAGCCTCGGCAAGCTCATTGCGGCCCACGTCCTGGCCCGGCCCAGCCCGTCGGTGCTGGCGCTCTTGCCGAAGCCGTAAGTCAGCCGCGCGAAGACGATGGCAGCAGGCACGCTGGCAGCCCGGAAGCATGGGCGCGTCGTGCTATACGGCCGGGCGATGGGCTTGCGCGTGCTCCATCCACGCGGGCTTGAGTCCGTAATAGAGAACGTCCGGATCGATGTCCGCGCCGTTGTCCCAAGCGTTGAATGTCCGTGTCGTTGTCTTGAGCCCGCCGCGACAGACTTCGGGGGGCAGGGGCAAAGAAGTCAGACACGGGGATTGACACGGATGGGGGGGAGAGATTATCACAGTGGTGCGTTGGATTGGTGCCGGAGGCGAGGACGAAAAGGGGATTCGGGGTCAGAGAGGGTTCGGCCCCGACGTGTCCCCAGGGGTCTCGCCAGCCTCTGGGCTTGCGGCTTCCCAGATTTGCCGACAGGCCCTTGCAGACCGGGAGTGAAACGTGCCTATCGAGATCAAGTGTCCGGCGTGTGGGAAAGCGTACGCGGTCAAGGAGGAATTCGCTGGCAAGACGGCCAAGTGTTCGCAGTGTGGCGGGCGCGTGCAGATCCCTGGACCTGCGGTGGCCGCGCCACCATCACCTGGACCTGCGCCCTACCCTGCCGCCGCAGCACCTCCGACTCCGGCGCCTGGTGCGGCCGTATTTCCCCCGACACCATCGGCCTACGGTCCGCCCCAACCACCATTTCCCGCGGCGCCTCAGG
>CAYGZI010000455.1:0-5278 GCA_964354245.1 uncultured Planctomycetaceae bacterium | reverse complement strand
GGTCGTCAAGGCGGTGCTAAGCACGAAGGCTACGGGCGAGAACCTGCTGAAGCCGGACGCTTGGGGGGCCTACGAGCAAGGCTTCCGACGCGAGGGCGATGCGTGGGTCTGCGACAACGGTTCCGAGAGGGCGGCACGCCGTGGAGTGAGCCAGAGCATCGAGCTGAACCAGACCCGGCCGGAGCCGATCGTGGCTTCGGCGTGGAGCAAGGCGGAGGGAGTCACCGGCTCGCCGGGCGCGGACTACTCCGTCTACCTCGATCTGACGTTCGCCGACGGGTCGCAGCTTTGGGGCCAGACGGCCCCATTCGCCACCGGCACCCACGACTGGCAGCGCCGCGAGGTGATCGTGCTGCCCGAGAAGCCCGTCAAGCGGCTGAGCTTCTACATGCTCCTGCGGGGCCACGGCGGCAAGGCCCTGTTCCGTGATCCGGAACTGCGGGTCGTCAAGGCACCGGCGGGGGCGTTCATCTTCGACGGCGTGCCAATCGTGCCGCGCGCTCGGCCAGCCCCCGGCTGTCAAGTGCGGGACGTCGCCGCGGCGAGCGACTTCGTGCGCATCGACAAAGAGGCGCTCGGACTGAAGCTGCAATCGCAGACAGACGGTAAACGAGGGGAGTCTGCTCTGGCGGACGTGACGCTATCGGACACGACCGGTAAAGACCGCGCCGTTACGTTAGTTTACGCGCTTCCCAGAACAGCCTTTTGGCCCGAAGCACATCCGGACAGGCTCACGTGGATGGAGAACCCGAGGCGAAGCGTTGCCGTCGAGCGCGGGCGCGAATACACCTTGGCCAGCCGTTTTCGGGTCGGTTCTAGCGGGCGCCTATCCTACTACCCGGTCGGCGCCGTAGCAAGCGGGAAACATGGCATGGCCGTCGGCATCGACACCGCGGTGCCCGCCTTCTATCGCATTGGTTACCACGCCGGCACGGAGGAGCTGTATTTGGCCTGTGACATTGGCTTGACACCCGAGAAGCCGAGCGCGAGAGTTCGGTTCTGCGTGTATCTCTTCGATGCAACCTGGGGTATGCGCGGCGCACTAGCGAAATACTACGAGATCTTCCCCGACGCCTTCCGCTGCCGCACGCCCGAGCAGGGGCTGTGGATGCCGTTTGCCGCGGTCAGCAAGGTGAAGGGCTGGGAGGATTTCGGCTTCAAGTTCAAGGAGGGCAACAACGAGACCGCCTGGGACGACGCCCATGGGATCACCACCTTCCGCTACACCGAGCCGATGACCTGGTGGATGTCGATGCCCAAGGAGATGCCGCGGACCATGGACGCCGCGCTTGCCGAGGCCCGGCGTCTCGCGGATCACGGGGAGCCGCAGGCCAAGGCGGCCGCCAAGGCCCTCTTCACCAGCGGCTTCTACAATCAGTCCGGCCAGTTCGTCGCTCAGATGCTGGACACTCCCTGGACCAACGGCGCGGTCTGGAGCATGAACTCCATGCCCGGTGTGCGCGGTGATGTCACCGATTTTAAGAACAAGTGGAACGAGAAGCTCCGCGAGCAGCTCTACGGGTCCAAGCGCCGCGGCGACCTGGACGGCGAGTACATCGACTCCAGCGAGGGCTATGTGACCGCGGAGCTCGACTTCCGCCGCGATCACTTTGCCGCGGCCGACGCGCCGCTGGTCTTCTGCCCCGAGACGCACAAGCCGGCGATCTTCCGCGGCCTGGTGGCCTTCGAATACGTCCGCGGAATCGCCAAGGACGTCCACGGCATGGGCAAGCTGATGATGGCCAACGGGGCCCCGGACCGGCTCTGCTGGCTCGTGCCACTGGTCGACGTGGGCGGGACGGAGACCAACTGGAACCCCGGCGGGCGGTGGCGTCCCATGTCCGACGCCGATCTGCTCTACCGCCGGGCGATGTGCAAGGGCAAGCCGTATTGCTTTCTGATGAACACCCAGTTCGACAAGTTCTCGCACGCGCTCGTGGAGAAGTACATGAAGCGCTCTCTGGCCTATGGGATGTTCCCGGGATTCTTTAGCGCCAATGCCTCTTCGGGGCAATACTTCACGCGGCCCGAGCTTTACGACCGCGACCGGCCGCTCTTTAAGAAGTACGTGCCGCTCTGTAAGAAGGTGGCCGAGGCCGGGTGGGAGCCGATCACGCTGGCCCGCTCGAGCGACGATCGGGTGTACGTCGAGCGGTTTGGTGGCGGGAGTGGCTGGGGCAAAGCGGAGCGTGCCCCAGCGACCACGTGGTACTTGACCGTCTTCAACGACAGCCCCCAGCGCCGTACCGCGACGCTCACGCTGGCGGACGTCAAGGCGCCCGCCTCCAGCCGCGAGCTGCTGACCGGGCGCGCTATTGTCTGGCAAGACGGCAAGACCACGATCGCGCTGGAAGGCGAGGACGTGGCGGTGATCGAGAATAGAGGGCAGTAGGCAGAGGGCAGTGGACGGTAGGGTAGCGATTCATGGCATCGTGGGAACAAGCGGCCAAGACCTTGGAAGATTGTGCGCAGCGGTTCTGCGCCTGCCCGAGGGCGCGGGTGCGGACGCGGATCCTCCAGGCGTTCTTCGGCGGATCGGCGGTTCTGTCCGTTCTGGCGCTATCGCCTTTGGGCGGGCTGGTTTCGCTCTCGGCCTTCGCGGTTTTGGGAATCGTGCTGGCAGCCGCCGGCAGCTACTTCGTGGTCTCCGGATCGGCGGAGCAAGCGCACCTGTTCAACCGGCTCAGCGCGCTGGCCATGGGTTCGAGTCTCCGGGACTGGCTGACCGGGATCGGCATCCTGGTTCTGTTTCTGCTGGTGCTTTGGCTGTTTGGAGTGCTCTGGCTTTGGCTGACGGCCCTCGCCCTGGCGGTCGCGGCGGCGGTGGCATTCCACGTCTACCTGGACCGGCCGATCGCCCGATGGCGCGCCGAGCCGATCGCCCAGGCGCGCCAGGCGATCAAGCTCCTGCGGCAAAGCGGTCGAGAGGAGGCGGAGATCCGGGCATTGGTGGCCGAGCACGCCGGCCCGCACTGGGAGGAGTTCTTCGAGGCCCTCTTCGGCTACGAGGCGAAGCTGGCCGCCCGGCGCCAATGGGGGCTCGGCGACGACGGCCGGCCGCGCAAGCGGTTCCGCGCGTGGCGCGATCCGATCGCCGGCTGGATCGACGAGAAGCTCCGCATCCGGCAGGCCGTCAAAGAGCGGAGGTATTTCCAGGAGGTCGAAGAGAGGGCCCTGCGGGCCGAAGGACTCAGTGTCGAGGAAGCCCGCCGGCAAGCCCAAGACGCGGCCCGGACTATGGTCTGCCGGGCGGCCGCACTGCGGGAGACGACGGCCCCGGCCGCAATCCCCGAGGCGCCCCAGAGGAAGACAGAGCCGCCCGACGAGGCTTTGGAGTCGGCCCGCAAGGCCGCCGCCGAAGAGCGGAGGAGTTGGCGCGAGGCCGCGGGCGAGATCGTCTATTGGGTGTTTGCGTTCTTCTTTGGCCAGCGGATGCGGCTGCTGGTGGGGTGCGTTTTGCTGGTCGGATGCACGCTTTGGGCCAGTCAGAACGGCTTGCTGTACCGGCCGGAGCCGGAGGACTTGGAGCAAATCCAGAAACACGGGGAGGAACTCGCTGCCGCCGTGACGGAGGGCCAGACCGAGGGCTTGATGGACAAGCTCGACGAACTCGCCCCGGAGCGATCCGGCGCCTACCGGGCCCTGGAACTGGGCTGGTTGCCTTCGCAGGCGACGGGCCTGTTCAACAGCTACAATCCCGGGGTGGCCGGAATGGTCCTCGTTCTTGCCGCGTTGGCCGCGGGATTGAAGATTTCGATCTTCGTGTTTCCAGCCGCGGCGGTGATGCTCTTTGCCCACACCACCGGCATCCCCGGCCTGATCGAACCGGCCGGCAATTCGATCACGAGTCTGGCCATCGGCCTGGTCCTGGTGCTGGCGGGGTACATTTGGGGGAGGGAGTGAGAGGGATGAGGGGCGAGGGATGAGGGATGAGGGGCGAGAAGTCAGACGAGACAATCCGCGTAGCGGGCGGGCCTGCCCGCCGTGTGTCGTCCTCTTGACCCCGCCGGGGCGCGGCGCGGTGGCCACGCTCCTGGTCGAAGGGCCGGGGGCCGTGGAGGCGGTCGAGGGGGTTTTCCGGCCAAGCGGCGGACAGGCGCTGAGTTCCTTCGAGCCGGACCGGCTGATCTTTGGACATATCGGCGGCCCAAGCGGCGAGGAAGCCGTGCTCCGCCGCAGGTCGCCGCAGTCCGTCGAGCTCCACTGCCACGGCGGACTGGCCGCTGCGGCCATGGTGGAGAATGCCTTGTCGGAGCGTGGATGCCGACCCGTTGCATGGCGGGACTGGGCTGCCCAAGCGGTCGACGACCCCATTCAGTCGGCCGCCCTCGTAGCCTTGGCCGAGGCCCGGACCGCCCGCACGGCCGCCATTCTGCTGGACCAATACCACGGCGCACTCCGCCGGGCGATCCAGGGCATCCGGCACTCGCTGGAGACCGGCGACCTCCAAGGGGCCCGCCGGGAGATCGACCGGCTTCTCCGCCGCGCAAGCCTCGGCCAACACCTCACGCGGCCTTGGCAGGTGGTCCTCACCGGACCACCCAACGTGGGCAAGAGTAGCCTGGTAAACGCACTTCTGGGCTACCCCCGGGCGATCGTGGACCCGCTGGCAGGCACGACCCGGGACGTGGTGACGGCAACCACGGCACTGGACGGCTGGCCCGTGGAGTTCTCGGACACTGCCGGGGTCCGGCCGAGCAATACTCCCCTCGAAGAGGCGGGTATGTTGCTGGCGGAGGAGCAGGCAGCCAAGGCGGATTTGTTGGTGGTGGTCTTGGATGCGTGTCGAGGCCGCTGCGCCGAGCAAGAGGGCCTGGTTCGGAGCCGCCCGGATGCGTTGGTCGTCTACAACAAGAAGGACTTGGTCGCAGAGGGCGATCCGCGGGCTTACCCCGGACTGCTGGCGAGTGCCCATAGCGGCGAAGGAATCTTGGAGTTGGCAGGGGCGATCTGGCGGCGGCTCGTGCCGGATCCTCCCAATCCAGGGGATGCAGTTCCGTGTACTCTCCCCCAAACCGAGTGGATCGAGAAGATCGGTGCGACCCTTTCGGGGGGTGATTCTGCGGGCGCCCTGGCCCAACTGGCGGAGTAGGGTAGGCATTCTTGCCTGCCACTGGGCGCGCGGCAGCGGGAAATAATAGAGAATCCGTCTAGGCGCAACTTCAAGACTCTGGGTAGACTACGCCGCCGTCCAGACTCTTGTCTTGGGGACACGGTGTCCTTCCGAAACGGGGGTCCCACGGAAGGGACTCGCGACCGGATTGCGACGCGGCGGCCG
>CAYGZI010000454.1:0-5314 GCA_964354245.1 uncultured Planctomycetaceae bacterium | reverse complement strand
AGCCTCCAGCCTCCAGCCTCCTCCCGCCCCGAAGAAGGTCGCCCGGCTCATTACGACCGAGGCGACCCAGTCGACCTGGAAACTGGCCGAGGACGGCAAACTGCCGGAGCTGCGGCTCCGGGAGCCTGGCGAGGCCGCCGTCAAAGATGCCGGGCCCCGCGGGATGAATCCGCTGGTGCTGTTTGGGCTGCTGGGTCTGAGCGTGGTTGCGTGCGTGGTCCTGGTGCTCTCGCCCACCGAGCGTCAAGCGCCGGCAAGCCTCCAAGCCAAAAGGGACGCGCGGAGGATCATCCAGGAGGAGTATTTCGGGGTGGATCCCTTGGAGCCCTATCAACGCCGCCTCCGGGACGCCGACCTGGCCTGCCGGAACCGCGAGTACAAGCAGGAGCGGGAGTTGTATCGCCGGGTGCTCAATATGCTCCGGGCCGAGCGCGGCGCCGCGGACCGCACGCTCACCGGCAGCCCGTCGAGCGACCGCAAACTCGAACAACAGATTGAGATTCTCTTGAGCGATTAGGCCGGACGGCAACGAGGAGGAACCGATGGAGCCGGCTCCGCGATACGAAATCCTGGATACCATCGCCACCGGCGATTTCGCCAAAGTCTTCCGCGCCCGGGACCGCGAATTGGGACGCGAAGTGGCGATCAAGCAGATCCACCAGCAGTTCCTGGGCAATCCCCGCCAACTGGAGCGGTACTGGCGCGAGGCCCAACTGCTGGCCACGCTCCAGCACCCCAACATCGTGACGATCTACGACGTCGTCCGCTCCCGCGGCTGGCTGATCCTCGAGCTCATGCGCGGCAACCTCCAGCGCAGCGCCGAAACCGGGCCGATCGACCTGGATTACCTCCGCGCCAGCCTGATCGGCTGCCTTAGCGCGCTGGGCTTCCTCCACACCAACGGCGTCATCCACGGGGACGTCAAGCCCAGCAACATGCTGGTGGACGCCCAGGGCCGGATCAAGCTCGGCGATTTTGGGCTCGCCCGGCGCGCCAGCAGCGAGCAGGGCAGCCTGTTGAAGGGCACCACCAAGTACATGGCCCCCGAGCTGGCCTCCGACCAGTTCGGCCCGATGGGCCCGGCCAGCGATTTGTATTCCCTGGGCTTCTCGGCCTACGAGCTGATGTGCGGGCCGCAGTTCGACTCGCTCTTTCCCGGCCTGGCCACTTTCGGGCGGGACCGGCAGATTGCCTGGCTGATGTGGCACTCCGCTCCGGACCGCCACCTGCCGGAAATTGGCCGGGTGCTGGAGGGCGTGCCCGAGGACCTTGCCCGGGTCATCCAGCGGCTGACGGTCAAGGACCAGGCCCGCCGCTACCACTCGGCCCAATCGGCGCTGCGGGACTTGAGGGCCAGCCCGACGGACCTGGGAGCGGCGGAGGAGAAACTGGGCGGCGAGGTCTTGCCGGCGCCCGACCGGCAGAAGCGCATGGTCCGGCTGGCGGCGATCGGAGCACTGGTCTTTTCCGCGGTCCTGTCGATGGCGGTGCTGTTCTGGCCGGGCAAGAAGGAAAAAGCGACGGTGGCCGAGCAGGCGGCGGTTCAAGGGGTCATCACGCACGTCTACCTCAAGGATCAAAGCATCGAGATCGAGGACGACGAGAGCCAGAGGCCCGTTTCGATCAAGCTCCGCGAGGGAGTTGACGCGGTTTTCATCAATCAAAAACAGTCGCTCCCGCGGCACCTCCAGGTGGCGGACCGGGTGAGGGTGGAGTACCAGACGCAGCAGTCGGGGCGGACGATCGCCGTCGTCCATGCCGCGCGCCCGGAAACGCAGGAGGGGCGGATCCGGTCGGTCGACGCGGCTTCCCGGCAGTTCACGCTGGCCGTGCGGCCCGGCGACGAGCTGGTCGACGTCCGCGTCCCGGAGAGCCTGGAGAAGGAGAAAGATCAGTTCCTCATCAACGGCAAGGACACCTTCCGCGGAAAACCGGTCAAGCTCGCCGACCTGCTGACCAGCGACCAGGTGACGGTCAAACACGTCCTCGACGAAACGCGGCCGGAGGGCGACCGCCGGCTGGCCACCGAGCTGACCGTGCTGCGGGAAGTGACCTCGGAAGGAATCCTTCGCAAAGTGAGCAAGACCGAGCTGATCCTCGAAACGGCCGACGGCAAGCGCGAGTCCTGGCCGTTTCGGGAGAAGGCCGCGATCGGGATCAACAAGGGAGACACCGCCAACCAGCGCGCTCTCGCCCCCATGGACTTGTTGCCCGGCGACACGGCGAAAGTGACGCACGACACGCACGTTGTGCGCGTGGACGCCGAGCGGACGATCCGGCAAAGCGGAACGGTGCTGGCCGTCCAGCCCAAGATGGTGGAGGTCCGCCCGGGGCCCAATGAAAAGCCCGTTGCCTTCATCACCGACGCCCAAACCAAGATCACCCTGGCCGGCGAGCCGGCGCAGGTGACCGACCTCCACCCGGGTGACCTTGCCGACGTCACCCACAGCTCGCCGCTGGATTCGCCCAATCCGCTGGCGCTGACGATGGCCGCCCGGCGGCCTCCGTCCCAGACCCGCTGGGCAATCCTGATCGGGATCCAGAAATACGACGACGCCAAGCTCTCGGGCCTGACCGCTCCGGTCTCCGACGCAAAACTGCTCCGGGAAATGCTGGTCAAGCGGTATGGCGTGCCGCCGATCCGGGCCCTCTTGCTGGAAGACGTGAGCCTGGTGCGGCTGAAGGAAGCGATCCCCGGCCTGCTGGACCAGGTCCCGGCCGAGGGCAGCCTGATCGTCTACTTCGGCGGCCATGCCCTGCGCGACGACGACGGCAAGGTCTATCTGGCCCCCAAGGAGTTTAACCGCGAGCAACCGGCGGCGACCGGCCTGAGCCTGCAATGGCTGGTGGACCGGATGGAGCAGTGCAAGGCCAAGGAGAAGCTCCTTCTGCTGGATGCCTGCCAAGCCACGCCGGGGAGCGATCCCCAGAAGGAGCCGTCCACCGCCGAGATGTTTCAGTCGCTGGTGGCCCCCGTCGGAAGGGCCGCCTTGCGGACCGTGACGGGCGTGGCGAGCTGTTCGGAGGGCCAGCGCGGGCACGTCCTGGCCGACGGGCAGCACGGCTTGTTCGCTTCCAGTCTCGCGCAGGGCTTCGCCGGCGACGGCGACAAGAACCGCGATGGGCGACTGGAGCCGACGGAGCTCTTTGCCTTCCTCGGGGAATCCATGGCGGCTTCGGCCAAGAAGGCCGGGCTGGCCCAGACGGCCAAGCTCTTCCCGCCGGACAATCGCCCGCCGCGGCTCTCCGAGGAGGGCAAGCAGAAAATCCGCGATCTGGCCGCCTACCTGGACCAGGACACGGTCGATCTCAACAGGGCGAAAGTCCAGTTTGGCGCCGCCGACACGGCCGCGGGCGCCGAGCCGGAAGCGAAGCTCATCTACGGCCTGATTCTGCTGAGGATCCGGCAGCGGGACGATGCCCAGCGCGAGTTCGCGACCCTGAAGAGCAAGCACCCCGACCTCCTTCTCCCGGGGCAAGCCCTGGCCTGGGTGCAGTTCGACAAGCGTGCGTATTCCAACGGCGTCGGCGAGCTGGCCGACGTGACCGCCAAGATCCCCATGCCGAAGAAGCCGGGAGAGGCGTATCCGGCCGAGTCGCAGCAGCTTTTTCAGTGGATCGGGCAGCTCCGCGAGTTTGCCGCCTCACTCGGCGACAAGCGCACCGCCGCACAAGAATCGCTCCAGAAGCTCGATGCCGCCGTCGCCGGTCATGGGGACGCCGCCGTCGGGCGGTACGAACAAGGCCGGGCCCAGAGCGGCCTCGTGATCAAGGATTTCGACGACCAGATCCGGGCGGCCTCCGACGAGTCCAGAAAATCCACACTGGAGCGCGAGCGGCGGCAGATTTCCCGGTACGCCGACTTCCCCTTCGCCGCTGCCGCCAAGGCCGTCCTCGATGGAATGAACCGCTAGGACCCGCCATGAACGACTCGACTCCTCCGGCCCCGCAGCCGGCCGCTCCGCGTTGGCAACCCATCAACCTCATCGACCGCCGCGTCGCCGGCGTCCTGGTCGAGAAGGCCAAGACCGTCCCCAGCGCCTACCCGATGTCGCTCAACGCCATCGCGACGGCCGCCAACCAGAAGAACAACCGCTTCCCCATCGTGCAGCTCGAGCCCGAGCAGGTCGAGGAGTCGCTCGAACGGCTTCGCCAGCTCGGGGCGGTGGGGCTGATCCAAGGCTACGGGCGCGTGGCCAAGTACCGCCACTACCTCTACGAGTGGCTCGGCGTGGACAAGGTCGAGCTGGCCGTGATGGCCGAGCTGCTCTTGCGCGGGGCCCAGACCGAAGGCGAGCTCCGCTCCCGCGCCGCCCGTATGGAGCCGATCCCCGATCTGGCCGCCCTCCGCCCGGTCCTCGCGTCGCTCCGCTCCAAAGGGCTGGTCGTCTCGCTTTCCCCCGAGGGACGCGGACACGCGATTACCCACGCCCTGTACCCGCCCCGGGAGCTGGACGCGCTGAAGGCCCAGTTTGCCGCCGGGGCCGCGCCCATGGCCGGCGCTGCGGGCGAGGACGAGTATCTCGGGGCGGCTCACGCTCTTGGCGGCGGGCCCGCCCGCGACGGCCAAAGGGTGCCCGGTCCCTCCGGCCGCGAAGGGACCGGCGACGAGATTGGTCCGCTAAGGCGCCAAGTGGAAGACCTGGCGGCGCAGGTCGCGGAGCTTCGTGGCGATCTCGACAAGCTGGCCTCGGCGCTCCAGGAGACCCAGTACGGTCTCGGCCGCCTGAAAGACGCACTCGGCTCGTGAGGCTGCACGTAGGACCCAATTCAATTCCGTCCTGCAAACGTCTTCGGGTGGCGCGGAAAAAGAAGGTCAGTCCATTGAGCATCCTGGTTGTCAATGCCGGCTCCAGCAGCGTGAAATTCGGGCTGTTCGGTTTCGAGACGCTCGAAGCAGAGGCCGCGGGAATGCTGGACTGGGCGGGAGACGCCCGGCGGGCTGCGTTGACCTTCAGGCCCACCGGCGGCCAGCCCGTGCAGACCTCGATCGACGCGCCGGACTATCGCACCGGCGTGACCCGTGCCCTGCGAATGATCGAGCAGTCGCAGACGGCCCGCGCTGGCCACGATGGGATCCGGGTGGTTGGGCATCGGTTGATCCACGGCGGAGAGGGGATCCGTCGGCCGGTCGAAATCACCGCAGAGATGAAGCAGACGATTGCCCGGTTTTCTCATCTTGCCCCGCTTCATATCCCTGCGGGCCTGGAGGCGATTGAGGCGACGGAAGCCGCACTGGCCGGGGTGTACCAGATCGGCGTGTTCGATACCGCATTCTTTGCCGATATCCCGCCGTATGCCTATCTTTACCCGG
>CAYGZI010000453.1:0-5315 GCA_964354245.1 uncultured Planctomycetaceae bacterium | reverse complement strand
TTTGCCCTCTTCATCACCGTCACCCCCTCACCCCGTCACCTTGTCCCCCCCGTCACCCCCTCACCTTGTCACCCCGTCATTCCTCACCCCTCGTTCCTCCCCTCGGGCTCCGCGGGCAGCACGAAGATCTTGCCGTCGCCCATGCGGCCCGTCCGGGCGACCTCGACGATCGTCCGCACCACCTCCTCGACCCGCAGATCGTCCACCCAAAGGGTGATCTCCACCTTGGGCAGAAAGGCCAGGGAGTATTCGCTCCCTTTGTACTGGTCGAGGTAGCTCTTCTGCCGTCCGTAGCCCTTGACCTCGCGCACGCTGCACGCCTCCAGGGGCGCCCGCTCCAGCGCGTCGAGCACCTTCTCGGCCAGGTACGGTTTGACGATGGCCACAACTTGCTTCATAAGCGCCCGTGTGCCGTGTGCCACGGCTCCGCCCGTGTGCCACGGCTTCGCAGAAGCCGTGCCTTCCACCAGTCACTTCTTAACAATCTACCCGGGACCGCTGCGCCGGGAAACCCCCGGCGGCCCCGCGGCGGGGTGGCTGGGGCAAAGCGAAGTGTGCCCCAGCGCCCCATGAATTCGCGGGTCACGGAGTGCCCCCGGCTACTTGGGTTGCGGCTCCGCCGCGCTACACCGTATCATGGGATTCATGACCGATTCTGGGCCACTTCCCGGCGACGTGCGGATGCGGGGCTTCGCCCGGCGGAGCACCGTGGCCGAGACCCTCGCCTGGCTCGATGGCCAAGCGCGCCGCCTGCCCGAGGAGACCGTGCCTCTGGCGGAAGCCGCGGGCCGCGTGCTCGCCCGGGATGCCACCAGCCCGGTCGATGTCCCTCATTTCGTCCGCGCTATGATGGACGGTTTTGCGATCCGCGCCGCGGATACCCAGGGGGCGTCGCCGTACAACCGGCTGGCCCTGGACGTGATCGGCGAGTCCCTGCCGGGGCGGCCTTCCGTCGGCCGCGTCGGGTCCCGTCAGGCCGTGCGGATCATGACTGGTGCGCCGCTTCCCGACGGGGCCGACGCCGTCTTGCCGGCCGAGCTGACGGAGACGGCGGCTGAGCCGGGCCGGGCCCTTGCCGTGGGTGAGGTCTCGCCCGAGAAACACCTCGGCCGGATCGGCGAGGACATTGCGGCGGGAGCGACGGTGCTGCGGGCCGGGCGGGTCCTGCGCCCGCAAGACGTGGGCGTGCTCTCGTCGATCGGGATGGCGGAGGTGCGCGTGATCCGCCGGCCGCGCGTGCGGATCGTCGTGACCGGCGATGAGCTTCTTGCAGCCGGCTCTTTGCCGCAGGCCGAGGTCTGCAAGATTCCCGATGCCAACGGCCCGATGCTCGCGGCCTTAGTGGCGCGCGACGGCGGCTTGCCCGAGCACCCTGGCATCGTACACGACCGGCCGGAAGCGATCCTGGACGCGATGCGGACGGAGGCCGACGTGGTGCTGGTTTCCGGCGGATCGAGCGTGGGGGTCGAGGATCACGCCCCGGCCCTGCTGGCCCAACACGGCCAACTGGCGATCCACGGCATTGCCATGCGTCCCAGCAGCCCGACCGGCATGGGCGTGTTGGAGGGGCGATTGGTGTTTCTCCTGCCGGGCAACCCGGTCTCGTGCCTTGCGGCGTACGACTTCTTCGCCGGCCGGGCGATCCGCGTACACGGGGGCCGCCTGCCCGATTGGCCCTATCGCCGCGTCCGAGCGCCGCTGGCGCGCAAGGTCTCGTCGATGGTGGGCCGGCTCGATTACCTTCGCGTGCGGCTGGTGGAGGGGCGCGTGGAGCCGCTCTCGATTGGCGGGGCATCGCTTCTATCCTCGACGAGCCGGGCCGACGGCTTTGTCCTCATCCCGCCGGACAGCGAAGGCTATCCGTCGGGAGCGGAAGTGGAGGTGTACCTGTATGATGTTTGAGAGAAGGGGGTGGCTGGGGCAAAGCGCAGCGTGCCCCAGCGACGCGAAACCTCGGATCTCTGTAGCCCTGGGGCACGCTGCGCTTTGCCCCAGCCACCCCACCCGGGCCGACACGGCCCGGCTCTGAATCCTGAACCCTGAACCCTGACTCCTGACTCCTATGCAGGACCAATTCCTCGAAGTGATCGACCGGGACGAAGCGGAGCGGCGTTTCCTGGCCGCCATCGACTGCCGGGCGCTGGGCGCGGAAGTGGTCGCCCTGGAGGACGCCTTGGGCCTGGTGTTGGCCGCCGACGTGGTCGCCGCCATGGATGTCCCCTCCTTCGACCGCTCGAACTACGACGGCTATGCGCTCCGCGCGGCCGACACCTACGGGGCCCAGGAAGAGAGCCCCCGGCGGTTGAGACTCCTCGATGAAGTCCTGGCGACGGGCGTGGTGCCGCAGGGGAAGGTCAGCCCTGGCACGGCGATGAACATCGCCACCGGCGGGATGCTCCCGCGCGGGGCCGACGCCGTGGCCATGGTCGAGCACACCGACGTGGACGGCGACGAGCTGATCGTCGCCAAGGCAGTCACGCCGGGCTTCGGGGTCTCCTTTGCCGGCACGGACATCGCCGCCGGCGAGACGGTGCTGCGGCGCGGCGAGCTCTTGGGCAGCCGCGAGACCGGGGTGCTGGCCGCGATCGGCGTAAACCGCGCGAGCGTTTGGCGCCGGCCTCGCGTGGCGATCATCTCCACCGGCGATGAAATCCTGGCGCCGGGCCAGCCCATGCGCCCGGGCATGGTCTTCGACTCCAACGCCCGGGTGCTGGCCGACGCGGTGCGCGAGCTCGGCGGCGAGCCGATCGTGCTGGGGATCGTGCGCGACGACCTGGACGACCTCCGCAGCCGGCTCCAGGCGGCCCTTCAACAGGCCGACCTGGTGATGCTCTCCGGCGGGACGAGCAAAGGGGCGGGCGACCTTTCGTACCACGCCGTGCGGGAGCTGACTGAGCCCGGGATCGTCGCCCACGGCGTGGCCCTGAAGCCCGGCAAGCCGATCTGCCTGGCCGGGCACCGCGGCAAGGGCGTAGTGGTTTTGCCCGGGTTCCCCACCTCGGCGATTTTCACGTTCCACGAATTCGTCGCCCCGGTGATCCGCACGTTGGGCGGCCGGCCGGCATTGGAGCGAGCGACCGTCCAGGCCCGCCTCGCCGTGAAGGTCAATTCCGAGATCGGCCGCACCGAGTACCTGCTGGTCGGCCTGGTCGAAGGGCCCGACGGTTTGACGGCCTATCCCATGGGCAAGGGCTCCGGCTCCGTCACCGCGTTCAGCAAGGCGGACGGCTTCATCACCATCGGGCGGCACGAGGAGATTGTCGAGGCAGGCTCGCCCGTGACCGTGCAACTGCTGAGCCCCGACTTCCACGCCGCCGACCTGGTGGTGATCGGGAGCCACTGCGTGGGCCTGGATCTTCTCTTGGGACGGATGCAGGACCGGGGTTTTCGCACCAAGTTCATGGCGGTGGGCTCGACCGCCGGCTTGCAGGCGGCCCAGCGCGGCGAGTGCGACCTGGCGGGGATGCACCTGTTGGACCCCAAGACCGGCCGCTACAATGCGCCGTACCTGACCGCGGACCTGGAGCTTCTGCGCGGTTACGGCCGCTTGCAGGGAGTGGTCTTCCGGCCGGGCGACGGGCGGTTTGAGGGCCGCGCGGCCGCGGAGGCCATCGGGCAGGCCGTCAGCGACCCCGAGTGCGTCATGGTCAACCGCAACCAGGGGAGCGGCACGCGGATCCTGATTGACCGCCTGCTCGCGGGCGCCCAGCCGCCGGGCTATCCGGTGCAGGCACGCAGCCACAATGCCGTGGCGGCCGCCGTGGCCCAAGGCCGGGCCGATTGGGGCGTGGCGATCCAGTGGGTCGCCCGGCACAACGGCCTGGGCTTCCTTCCGCTGGAGGACGAGCAGTACGATTTCGCGATTCCCAAGAGCCGCCGGGACCGGCCGGGGGTGGTCGCGTTTTGCGAGTTGCTCGCGGAACCGGACGTGCGGCGCGAGCTTGCGGCGATGGGGCTCAAGATGGAATGATGAGTGATGAATGATGATTGATGAGTACTGAGTACTCAGTACCGAGTGCTCAATGCTTCGCAGCCCGTACTGATGTGGACGTGCCATGGAGTCGGATCGCAAGACCCCTGAGCGCATTGCCGACGTCGAAGAGCTCGAGGAAATGCTCAGCCGGCCGACGCCCGAAGTGGTCGAAACCATGCGGCGCCTGGAGGGCGACCTGATCGTCCTGGGCGTGGGCGGGAAGATCGGGCCCACGCTGGCGCGGATGGCGCGCCGGGCCAGCGACGCCGCCGGCAGCCGCCGCCGGATCATCGGAGTGGCGCGATTCTCCAGCCCGGAGTTGCCGCAGCGATTGGAGTCGTGGGGGATCGAGACGGTCCGCTGCGACCTCTTGGACCGCCGGCAATTGGAGTCGCTGCCGGAAGTCCACAACGTCCTCTACTTGGCGGCGATGAAGTTCGGCTCGACCGGGCAGGAAGCCATGACCTGGGCCATGAACGCCTACTTGCCCGGCATGGTCTGCGAGAAGTACCGCTCAAGCCGCATCGTGGCCTATTCGACGGGAAACGTCTACGCCATGGCGCCCGCGGGCGGCGGCGGGGCGGCGGAGGACTCGGCGATTGGCCCGATCGGCGATTACGCCATGAGCTGCTTGGGCCGAGAGCGGGTCTTCACCTATTTCAGCCAGACGCTGGGCATCCCAGTCGCCCTGCTGCGCCTCAACTACGCCCACGAAATGCGATACGGCATCATGGTGGACATCGCCCAGCAGATCCTGGCGGGCCGGCCGATTAGCGTGGCGATGGGCTACTTCAACGCGATTTGGCAGGGCGACTCCAACGCCATGACGCTGCGGGCCTTCGACCACGCGGCCGTGCCGCCGCGGGCGATCAACGTCGCCGGGCCCGACGAGCTGAGCGTGCGCCGCGTGGCCGGTGAGTTCGGCCGGCTGATGAACAGACCCGTCGAGCTGACCGGCAGCGAGGCCCCGGATGCCCTGCTGAGCGACGGGCGGCTCGGATACGGGCTTCTCGGCTGGCCGGGCCTGGCCCCCGGGCAGATGATCCGCTGGATCGCCGACTGGCAGCTCCGGGGCGGCCCGACGCTGGGCAAACCCACCAAGTTCCAGGTCCGCGACGGGAGGTTCTGACACGTGCAATTCGACCACGTCGGCTTCTACGAGACCGAAGACGGCGCGGTGGTGGAACTCGTGCAATACAAGAACATATCCTGAACCCTCCGGGCCGACACGGCCCGGCTCCGAACGCTGAACCCTGAACCCCGAACCCTTGTTATGCTGAAGCATAACCTACAAGTCGTTCAAGCCCTGCTGCGGCGCGGCCTGGTGATTCCCGCCAGTCCG
>CAYGZI010000452.1:0-5355 GCA_964354245.1 uncultured Planctomycetaceae bacterium | reverse complement strand
GAGCGTCCGCTCGTCGATGGGGAAGAAGCCCATGGTCGCGCCGTACTCGGGGGCCATGTTGGCGATCGTGGCCCGGTCGGGCACGGTCATGGCCGCGGCCCCGGGGCCGAAACACTCGACGAACTTCCCCACCACCCCTTCCTTGCGGAGCATCTCGGTAACACTGAGCACCAGATCGGTGGCCGTTGCCCCCGGGGCCAGCCGGCCGGTCATCTCCAATCCGATGACCTCGGGCAAGAGCATGGAAAGCGGCTGGCCGAGCATCACGGCCTCGGCCTCGATCCCGCCCACGCCCCAGCCCAGCACTCCCAGGCCGTTGATCATCGTCGTATGGCTGTCCGTGCCCACCAGCGTATCCGGAAACGCGACCCTCGCCGGCGGCGCGGCCCCCGGATCGTCGCCCACGAAAACGCACTTGGCCAGGTATTCGAGGTTCACCTGGTGGACAATGCCGACCGAGGGCGGCACCACCCGGAAACGGTCGAAGGCCCGTTGGGCCCAACGCAGCAGGGCATACCGCTCTCGATTCCGGGCGAACTCCAGCTCCACGTTGGCCGCCATCGCATCCGGGCTGCCAAAGCGGTCCACCTGCACCGAATGGTCGATCACCAGGTCCACCGGCACCAACGGGTTGATCCGTTTGGGGTCGCCGCCGAGGCGTTGTACCGCGCTCCGCATCGCCGCCAGGTCCACTACCGCGGGCACGCCGGTGAAATCCTGCAGGAGGACCCGGGCCGGCTTGAACGGGATCTCCACGCGGGCGGGCGAGGGGCTCCAACCGGCCAGTCGCTTCACGTCCTCTTCGGTCACTTGGTAGCCGTCGCAGTTGCGCAGCACCGACTCTAAGAGCACGCGGATCGAAAACGGCAGACCTGCAATCGCGCTCAGCCCGGCATCCTCCAGTCTGGAGAGCCGGTAGAGAACGGCCGGTCCCGAGCCGGTCTCGAACGTGTCGCGGGCGCGGAACGGATCAAAAGTGACGATCGGTCTTGGCATAATGAATTTCTATCCCACGTCCCCCAACGATTCAATCCCCAATTCTCGCCACGCCGCCGGCGCCGGGGCAACGACACCGACCCTTTGCCGCGTCATCGGATGCTGAAACCCGAGATTCCGCGCGTGCAGCGCGATCGCCCGCAATCGCCGGTCCTCATACTGCGGGCCGAACGGGACCGTCGATCCATACTGGGCGTCGCCCAAGAGCGGATGGCCGCGGGCCGCGGCCTGGATTCGGACCTGGTGCATGCGCCCCGTCTCCAGCTCGACTTCGAGCCAAGAGCCCCCGGCAAACGTGCCGAGCGTGCGGTACCGCAGGATCGCCTGCCGACCCTCCGGGTGCTCCGGGCCGACGATCTCCGCGCGCGGCTCCTCGGGCACCTTGCGCACGTAATCGATCCAAGTCCCCTCCGCCGGGACGACCACGCCGCTTACGCACGCCCAATACACCTTCCGCACGAGCCGCTTCTCGAATTGTATTGCCAATCGCCGGGCCGCGCGGGAATGCCTTCCGAACACGATGGCCCCGGACGCTGGGCGATCCAATCGGTGCGGCACCCCCAAGTACACCTTCCCCGGCCGTCCCTCGCGGCCTTTCAAGAACTCCTTGATCCGCAATTCGAGGCTGTCGATCCCCGGCGGGGCCTGAGTGAGCAACCCCGGCGGCTTGTTGACCACCAGGCACGGCCCCTCTTCGTACAGGATCTCCACCGCGCACTCGCCCATTCCGCCTCCAGCCTCCAGCCTACGTCTCCGGCACCGCCATCTGAAGCTGACGCATCTTGCGGTAGAGGTTGGACCGGTGGAGGCCCAACTGCGTGGCCGCCTGGCTCATGTTCTCTCCCACCTGCTGAATGGCACGCCGGATGTACTCGGTCTGAAAGAGGGCCGTGGCGTCGGCCAGAGTCTGATCGGCCCTCGCCGCCGCGGCCCCCCGCGGGGCAAGCGTCAACGCCAAATCCTTCTCTTCGACGCGGTCCTCCGCGGACAAATACGCCAGCCGCTCCATCAGGTTCCGCAGCTCCCGCACGTTGCCCGGCCAGGCGTAGTTCTCCAGGCGCTCGCGGGCCGCGGCGGAAAACTCGGGCACTTTCCTGCGGGCCTTCGCGCAGAAATCGCGCAGGAAGTGCTCGGCCAAGAGCAAAACGTCCTCGCGCCGCTCGCGAAGCGGGGGAATCTCCAGCGTCACCACGTTCAGACGGAAATACAGGTCCTCGCGAAAGCGCTTCTGACGCACCATCTCGCCCAGGTCCTGGTTGGTGGCGGCCAGCACGCGGGCGTCCGTGTGAATCGGCGTCGAGCCTCCCACCCGCACCAAGACCTTCTCCTCCAGCACCCGCAACAGCTTGGCCTGGCCGCCCAGGCTCAGGTCGCCGATCTCGTCCAATAGCAGCGTGCCGGCAGCCGCCAGCTCGAACTTGCCCAGCCGGGTCTCGCGGGCATCGGTGAAGGCCCCCTTCTCGTGACCGAACAGCTCGCTCTCCGCCAAAGTGTCCGGGATGGCGGCGCAGTTGACGGGAATGAACGGCTTGTCGCGGCGGCGGCTGAGATAGTGAATCGACTGGGCTACGACCTCCTTGCCGGTCCCGTTCTCTCCAAGGATGAAGACGGCCAGATCGGTCTCGGCCACGCGGCGGATGATGGAGCGGAGGGCCTCCATGGCCGGGCTGTGGCCGACCATCCGGACCTGCTCGGCCGCCTGCTCGGTGATCTGCCGGCTGTCGGACAGAAGCTGCTCGCGGTCCCGGGCGTTCTCCAAGGCAATGGCCGCATGGGCCGCCAACTCCACCAGCCCGCTTTCGTCCTCGGGGGTGAAGATGCCCGACCGCTTGTTGAGCGCCTCGAACGCCCCAAACAACTCGCCCGATTTCCCGCGCAGCGGAACGCAAAGCAGCGTCCGGGTCCGATAGCCCAGTTGCTTGTCCACCTGGCGGTCCACCAGCTCGGGCTCGCTGGCAGCATCGACGCGCCAAGGCTGGCCGGTCTGGAGGACCCGGCCCACGACGCCGCGATCGTCCGGGATGCGGAGCTCGCCCCCTTCCACGCCCAGGGCAGGCCGCCCCACCAACGCGTGGGCCCGCTTGTCCCAGAGGAAGATGCTCGCCCGGTCGGCCTCCAGCAATCGCGTGGCCGCCTCGGCCATTTGGACCAGGAGGGGCTCGACCTCGCGGGTCCGGTTCCATTGCTGGACGATCCCCAGCACGGTCTCCAATCGCTCCAGACGCCGCGCCCGCTGATGATGGCGCCTCACCGCCCGCAGGCCCTCCGCGGCCACGGGAGCCAGCGCGGCGAGAGTTGCCGTGACCTGACGGGGCATGGCCCCTGGACCACAATGAAGTGCCAGGGCCTCGCCCGACCCCGTGCGGGGCGCAAGCGGGGCGAGCACCCAGTCCCGTTGGGAAACAACGGATTCCCGGTCCAGAACCTCGGCCAGGAGATCGTGGGGGAGCGCTTGCCGGGCCCCTGTCTCGGCCAAGACCGTCCACTTGCCGCCCAGCGATGTAACCACGGCAGCGGACGTCGCCCCGGCAGCCGTAGAGATTACTGGAAGCGCAGCGGCAAGGTATGCCGCCGGGTCGGCCGCGTGCATGCTCAGCCAGAGCAGCTCGGCGGCCGGGACCCCCAGCGAGGGGCTGTCTTGGAGCTGCTCCAGGTCCTGCCGCTCCATAGTCGCAAGATCGTTCATGCGCTTTCCTCCCGCTCATCCCGAGGGCAACGTGATTCTACCCGATTGACATCGGTTTGACAGCGGCTTTGGCATCAGAATGATGCCGGATGCTCCGCCGAGTGAATCCAGTGCGCAGCAACTCCAAGTGTCCTTCCCCCGCGCTTCGCGGCTTAGTTCCCCAACCACGCCATATTGCCCATCCTTCCGGGCATAGGGGGTTGACCCATCCGTTAAGGACTGATATGTTGCGCCGTTTTCACAGGACGGTTCCGGGAGCCCTGGATTGTGCCGTACGACAGCATCGTGTGCGTAAAGCAGGTCCCCGATACCGCCAACGTCACCATCGACACCATGAAGGACGATGGGACCGTCAACCGCGCCGCCTTGCCGGCGATCTTCAATCCCGAGGATCTGTACGCGCTGGAAGTGGCCCTGGAGGTGAAGGACACGTATGGGGGGACCGTGACCGTCATCAGCATGGGCCCTCCCAAGGCGGCGGATGTCCTTCGCGACTGCCTCTACCGCGGCGCAGACCGGACGATCCTCATGACCGACCGCCGGGCAGCCGCCAGCGATACCCTCGCCACAGGTTACATCCTTTCCCAGGCGATCCGGACCATCGGCCGATTCGATCTCGTCTTCTGCGGCCGGCAGGCGATCGACGGCGATACCGCCCAAGTGGGGCCGCAGTGTGCCGAGAAGCTGGGAATCGGCCAAGTGACGTATCTCGAGCGGCTGGTCGGTCTGTCGGATCGCGCGGTGCGGATCCGCCGCAACATCGGCCACGGCTGGGAAGTCGTCGAGACGCGGCTGCCGGCGCTCGTAACCGTGTTGCAGACGGCCAACCCACCGCGGCCCCCCGCGGCCAAACGGGTGATCCGCTTCAAGCGAGCCCGGGTTGAGGCCGAGCTGGCGGCCGAAGTCCAGCGGGACATGCCCGAAGCGGCCGAAGAAGTCCGGCAAGCGGAGGTCTGCCGCCGCCGAGAGGCCCTCAAACAGGCCGGACTCCTGATCGAGCAATGGGACCTGGACCGGATCGGCGCGGACCTGTCGCGCTGCGGCATGGCCGGCTCGCCGACCAAGGTCTTCCGCGTTCAGGCCATCGTGCTCACCAAAGAAGGATACACCGAGATCCCACCCACCGAGGAAGGCGTCGGCCGCATGATCCATGAGCTGGTGGTCGATCGGACACTGGGTTAGCCATGATCGAGCCAAACCGACAGGGTGAAGTCTGGGTCTTCGCCGAACAGGAGGACGGGTCGCTCCACGACGTGGCGCTGGAGCTGTGCGGCAAGGCCCGGCAGCTCGCCGACCGCTTGGGTGTCGCCGTCGGAGCCGTGCTGCCCGGTGCCAACGTCGCCGGCTTGGCCGGGCGTCTCATTGCCCAGGGGGCCGATCGGGTCTACGTGGCCGAGGACCCGCGCCTGGCGCACTATCAAACGCTTCCCTACGCCCACGTGCTTTGTACGCTGATCGACGAGCACCGGCCGCAGATCGTGATCTACGGGGCGACGCCGCTGGGGCGCGATCTCGCCCCGCGCGTGGCCTCGACCATGCGCGCCGGCATGACGGCCGACTGCACGGACCTGGAGATCAGCGACGTTACCGACTCCAGGACCAAGACGCTCCACGAGAACCTGCTCCTCCAAATCCGGCCCGCCTTCGGCGGCAACATCATCGCCACCATCGTC
>CAYGZI010000451.1:0-5364 GCA_964354245.1 uncultured Planctomycetaceae bacterium | reverse complement strand
GGGCTTTCGCTTGGGACGACTTTGCCTCTCGCACAATCGCTGCGCGTCGATCGTGAGAATCGCCTCCAGACGCTCGGCGTCGCGCGCCGCGCCGGGGTCCTCGGCCAAGGATCTCCGCACCCAGTCGATCGCCTGCCGGACCGCCGCCGAGGCCCGCGGCCCGGCCAGCCGGTAGTACATCCATCGCCCGTCCTTGCGGCCGTCCACCAGCCGCGATTGGCGGAGAATCGACATGTGCTTGGAGACCGTCGACGGTGCCAGGCCGACCAGCTCGACGAGCTGGCAAAGGCATAGTTCCCGCCCCTGGAGGGCCAAGAGCAGGCGGACCCGCTGCTCGTCGGCCAGGGCCTTGGCGACGGCCATGAAGTCCCATAGGCCGATGCCGGCGGTTTCCCTGGAAAGCGATTTCGACATGCCCCCGTTTCTACCCGCCGGGCGGGGTCGCGTCAAGCGCGTGGGGCCGTCCAGAAGCGTCGCCGCGCGTTCAGGCCACATGGAGTCTCTCCCGGCCGCTCTCTTCAGAGGTAATCGTCCCGCCGCTGAGCCGCAACGTCCTCTTTGCCCGCCCTGCCGCGCGCGGGTCGTGCGTCACCATCACGATCGTCTTCCCCTCGCGGTTGACCTCCTCGAAGAACTCGATGACCTGATCGGTGGTTTCCGGGTCGAGGTTGCCGGTGGGCTCGTCCGCGAGAATGACCGCGGGATCGTTGGCCAGCATTCGCGCCAGAGCGACGCGCTGCTGCTGCCCGACGCTCAGCTCGCCGGGCTTGTGGTCGAGCCGGTCGCCCAGCCCCACGCGCTCCAGCAGCGAGACCGCCCGGGCCCGTTGGGCACCGGGCTCCAGGCCCGAAAGATAGAGCGGGATTTCCACGTTCTCCAGCGCGGTCAGGTAAGGGACGAGGTTGAAGGTCTGGAAAACGAAGCCGATCCTTCTCTTGCGCAATCGGGCCCGGCCGTCGGCATTGAGGTCGTAAAGCGGCTGCCCGTCCAGCAGCACGCGGCCCGCACTGGGCGAGAGCATCCCGCCGAGCATCAACAGGAGCGTGCTCTTGCCGCTGCCGCTGGCACCGACCACGGCCACGAAATCGCCCTTGCCGATCGCCAGCGTGGCGCTCTCCAGCGCGGTCACGAGCTGGCCTCGATGGCGGTAGCTCTTGGTGACGCTCTCCATTCGCAACATCGGTCAAATCTCCTGGAGCGTGGCACAAGGATCGAGCCGGGCGGCCCGGCGGGCAGGGAAGTAGCTCGCCGCCAAGGCGAGGCCCGCCGAGATGGCAACCGCCCACAGGGCGAGAATCGGCATGGGGAGCACGGGCACTCCGGCCAGGTGAGGCCCCAGCGCGACCGCCAGAGCCGTCCCGAGCACGTAGCCGCCGACCCCGCCGGCCAGCCCCAAGAGCAGGGCCTTCAGCAGGAAGATCCGCAGCACGAGGAAGGAGTCCGCGCCCAAGGCCATCAGCGTGCCGATCTCGCGGCGCCGCTCGAACACGTTGGCGTACATGTAGTTGGCAATGCTCGCCCCGCCCACCAGCACGATGATCACCAGAAAAATCGTCGAGAGCCGCGACATGAGCTGGTTCATCTTGAACTGCGACTCCACGATCTGCGTGATCGTGACCACCTTGGCGTCGGGCAGAAGCCGGTTGATCTTCTCCACCAGGCCGTTGGAGATCTCCTGGCAGCAGCCGACCACCTCGATGGCGTTGATCACGGGGCCCTTGCCGGAGAGGTCCTGCACCGTGTGCAAATGGGCGAAGATCCGGGAGTCATCGACGGTGCCGGTCTGCGGCAGGACGGCCGTGACGCCGAAGGTCTGCCCGAGCAGTTCCAAGGAGTCGCCCTCTTTGAGCGACAAGGCCCCGGCCACGTCCGCCCCCACGAGGACCTCCTTGCTCTCCAGATTGTCGATGACCCGCTTGCGCACCAGCGTTCTCTTGTCCTCGGGCTGGCCGGCGCCCGGCACGCCGGCGACCGCTCCGCAGCCGATGGGACGCGAGAAAATCCCCGCTCCCTGCCAGGCGGCCTTGGCCTGAAACTCGCTCTTGGGCAGGATGCCCGTGAGCGTACACCTTTTGCCCCGGACCTCGACGGGCAGCGAGAGCTTGGGGGAGAGGTTGTCCAGCCCTTGCAGGTCGGACATGGCAAGCTGGGTGACGTATTCCTCGGGGATCACGTCGCCCTGCATGTCGGCGGCGTAGTAGTCCTGGAGCGTGACCGACTTGGGCAGCACGAGCACGTTGGCCCCCAGCGAGTCCATTTCCCGGGCCACCGCCTTCTCCGAGTAGAAGGTGATGTTCTTGATCGAGACGATCACGGTAATCCCCAGGAGGATGGCGAGAAGACTCGTCAAGAGCTGGCTCTTGCGCTCGAAGATTTCGCGCAAGACAAGGGTTCGCATTCGCATCGGGCGTCCTCCGCTACTTGTTCTTCGGTCCGCACCCGCCGGGCCCACACTTGCCCCCGGCGCACGGGCTGGATTGTGCGGAGGCAAGCTTGACGGCCAACTCGTTCTTGGTGACCGTTTCCCCGAACTTGCCGATCGTCGTGCCCGGAGGGGCGAGGAAAACCGTCACCGCTGCTGCCGCGCGAGGATCGATCTGGAGCTCCCGCAGCAAGCCCGATTCGCGCTGGTCGCGGACGTTCAGAAGCACGACCTCCGTGGCCTGCGCGAATCGCGGGTCCGCCTTGAAGTCTGCGACGCCTTGCGGAATCGCCACGGTGCGTGCCTCCGGCGGCCAATCCCGCGCGCACAGAAACACCAGCCTCCGGTCCTGGAGGGCCTTCAGACACCGCTGCGTGCAGGGACTCACGAACGCCGAGGCAAGCTCCCGCTCCTCGAACTTGCCGGGAAACGCCTTGGTGATCGCCCCGTTGGGCGCGATCGCCAGGATCAAGGGCATCGGCGCGCGGCTTACGCCGTACCGGTCGACGACGGCCTTCTCTGCGGGACTGGTCGTCTGGACCGATACGCACTCCGCCGCATCGGCCGCGCGCCCGATCGCCGGCTGAAGCTCGTTCCACACGGCGTCGGTCTGCCGGTTCTGCTCTTTCCAAAAGAAGAGGAAGGTGTACTTGTTCGCGGCCGCGGCCCGCTCGATCGCCGCCTGGGCGGGGCTGGCGGCCGCGCGCGTCGCCTGCACCGCACCCGAGGGAGCCCGGGCCACGCGATCCTGCGCCGCAGCCGTCGCGGCGACCGTCGCGGCAAGCACGCACAGTGCTCCGAGAGAAGTCCATTTCATGCCAAGAGTCCTCCGCTGACGGGGTTCTGCAACAAGTCGTCCATGAGCCTCTGTTCCGGCAAGAATCGGCCGCGTGGAGCAGGTCATTTCTGCGGTCCGCACCCGCCGGGCCCGCACTTGCCGCCGGCGCACGCCGAACCGGCCTTCTCCAGGGTCGCCACCAGCTCGGCCTTGTCGGTCGCGCCCTTGAACTCAGCGATCGGCGCGCCGGGCGGGGCCAGGAAGACGGTGACCGCCTCCGTGGTCTTGGGATCGATCTTGAGATCCGTCAGGAACGGCGTCTCGGCGGAATCCGTTGGATCGAGCGTCACGATCTCGGTGGCGGCGGCGAAGCGCTCGTCGGCCTTGAACTCGCGGACCCCCTTCATCGCGTCGCCGTTGGACTTGGTCGCGGTGTTCTGAACGCACAGCAGCACGAGCTTGCCGTCCTGGAGCAGCTTCATGCACCGCTCGGTGCAGGGGGTGCCGAAGGCATCGAGGAGGTCTTTCTCGGTGAACTTGCCGGGGAACCCGCCCATCACGGCCCCGTTGGGCGCGATGGCCAGGGCCAGCGGCATCGGGGCGCGGTCCAGACCGAACTTATCGACGATCCCCTTCTCGCCAGGATCGGTGAGGCACACGTGGACCGACTGAGCGCGGTCGCCCGCCTTCTTCACGCCGTCCTCGAAGACCTTCTTCATCGCGGCGGTCTGCTCGTTCTCCACCTTCCAGAAGAAGATGAACAGATACTTCTTGGCTGCGGCGGCCTTCTCGATCGCGGCGATGGCGGCGCCTTCCGCGCCATCGGCGGACGACGACGCTCTTGCCGTGGCCGCGGCAGCAGCGGCCCTGGCCTCCGGTTTCTGCTGAGATACCGAGTCGCCCGGGGCCGTCCAAAGCCCGCGGCCTACCGCGACGGAGATTCCTACCAGGGCGATCACCACGAGGACCAAGACGGGGGCGGACTTCTTCATGCGCGGTTGCCTCCAGCGAAGGGTACGGGAAACCAGATTCTTTCTATCGTTCGCCAAGCGTCGAAATGTTTAACATTTCGTTATATGGCGAAGTATAATGCAATCGCGGCCCCGCGGCAAGGCGGGATCGCCAACCGGAATCGCAAGATCACCACCGTCCCGCTCGCGATTGCCGCCGCCCTGAGCCTTCCGGCCGGCGACAGGAAATGGCCGCCTTGGGGTTGACTGGCCATGCACATTTGGCTAAACTTGCAAATGTTGCCGGCCGATACGAGGACAATCATGAGCACCAAGGCGCACTCGAAATACCAAGCCCGGGCCAGGATCATGAAGGCCATGGCCCACCCCACGCGACTGTTGATCGTGGACGAACTCGCCAAACGGGGGGAGGAGTGCGTCTGCAAGCTCACCGAGATGATCGGGGCCGACATGTCCACGGTTTCACGCCACCTGGCCCTTCTGAAGGGGGCCGGGATCATCGAGGACGAGAAGCGGGGCTCGATGGTCTTCTACCGCCTGCGGACCCGCTGCGTGATGGACTTCTTCCGTTGCCTGGAATCCGTGATCGAGGGCGGCACCGAGTCCTGCGGCAACGAGTCCTGCGGCAACTTGGCGTGCAAGTAGCCCCTTCGATCGAGGGGTCTGCGGTTGCCCGCATTGGAACCGGGATCATTAGTGAATCGCTCACGCGGCAGACGACCCATGAACGACGGCACCGTAAAGCGACTCTCTTTCCTCGACCGCTACTTGACCCTCTGGATCTTCCTCGCCATGGCGGCCGGCGTGGCTCTGGGCCGGCTGGCGCCGGAAGTGGCCTCGCTCATCGACAGCCTGAAGGCCGACGAAACCACGAGCATCCCGATTGCCGTCGGACTGATCCTGATGATGTACCCCCCTCTGGCCAAGGTGAAATACGAGGAGCTGGGCGATGTGTTCCGCAACTGGAAGATCCTGGGCCTGTCGCTCGTGCAGAACTGGGTGATCGGGCCCGTGCTCATGTTCGCCCTGGCGGTCGCCTTCCTGGCCGACGAGCCCGGTTACATGACGGGCCTGATCCTCGTCGGCCTCGCCCGGTGCATCGCCATGGTCATCGTGTGGAACGAATTGGCCCACGGCGACACGGAATACGCGGCCGGGCTGGTGGCGTTCAACAGCATCTTCCAGGTGCTGTT
>CAYGZI010000450.1:0-5376 GCA_964354245.1 uncultured Planctomycetaceae bacterium | reverse complement strand
TGACGGGGTGAGACGCGTGCAACGCGATTCCGCCCTCACCCTAACCCTCTCCCAAAGGGAGAGGGGAGTTGCTGCCCCTGCCGCTCTCCCAAAGGGAGAGGGGAGTGCTCACGCCAGCAGCCCGTGGGCCTCCTTGAGCTTCTGGACGATCGCCAGACGGCTGGGACAGGCCTGCTCGCAGCGGCCGCATTCGGTGCAGGCGGTTGCGCGCTGGTGGGCGGACAAAGCGGCGTACATCTCGCGGGCATCGGCGTAGTGGCCGTAGTTCTTGTAGTACATGCGGAAGCGGAGGATGTCGGGGATGCGGACGCCCGCCGGGCAGCTCCCAAGGCACGTCTCGCACATCCGGCAATAGTCGTCCGTGGCCGCGGCCGCATAGTCTTCCAGCAGCCGATGGTGGACCTCGGCGAACTTCTGCGCGACCGCCTCGCAATCCTCGCCCACGTCCTGCGGCGCGTTCATGCCGACGGCCGTGCAACAGACGTTGGGGTTCTTCAAGACCCACATCAGGAATGCCTGGTAGAGGTTCCTGGTGCCCAACTGCTCGAGCTCCTCCAGCACCCGGGCCACCTTGGGATTGGCCGTGTCCTTGGCCCAGTTGGGGATGAAATGGCCGGTCATGGGCTTGATGACCATCACGCCCACGTCCTTCTTCTTGCAGAGCTCGAAGAGTTCTTCGGTGGCCGGGCGGTCGGTGGTCTCGGTCCACTTGGCGAGATTGAGGTAGTTGTAGGGCTGGAGGATGAAGTCGACCAGGCCGGCCTCGACGCGGACGCGGTGCGTCGGGGGCACGTGGCAGCTCATGCCGATGAAGCGGATCTTGCCTTCTTGTTTGAGCTTCTGGGCGGCCTCGTAGAAACCGTCGCTCCAGCCGCCGTGGGCGAAGTAGCCGTCGATGGTGTCGGTCTGGAACCGCTTGAGGCTGCGCTCGCACTCGGCCGCTGCGCCCTTGGCGTCGCGCCGGCCCGTGGCGGTGAAGATGAACGCCTCCTTGCGGCGTGCGCGGAGTGCGCGGCCGAGGATCTCTTCGGTGTCGTGGTAGGAGGCGCTGGTGGCGACGAAGTTGCCGCCCCGCTCCAGGAGCTTCTGGACGATCGTCGGCAACTCCTCGCGATAGCGGTTAAACAGGGCTGGCCCAAGCTGCTGCGAGCGGAGCCCGCTGGCGCAACCCAGCCCGATCTCGGAGATCTTCAGCCCGGTCCGCCCGAAGCGGCGGTACTTCATGCCCGGTTTGGAGTCAGTCGCCGGGCTTGCTGAGGCCGTGGCGATCCATGCCGCGCTGGTGGCCGCCGCTGTAGCGGATTCCAGGAACCGCCGTCTCGACACCGTGGGGTCTTTGCTGGTCACTTTATTCCCTCCCTTGAAGAGCTTCCGTCAGATCCTCACCCGCTGGGCCTGTCGGCAGATGACCTTGCCGCCGCCCCGGGGGGTATTGTAGCCCGGGAAACGCACCGGAAGCCATGCTCGCCGGCCGTTTTTTTGCCTGTAAGGGTCCCAGCCCAGCGACGTATCAGAGGTAGAAACGACGACGGTGATCTTCGGGCCAGCCCGGCCTGAGCCGTCCTGACGCGATTTGTGCGGTGCGGGCCGTTCGCCTGCACCAGAAGACCCAGACACGAGGAGCATTCCGATGAAGCGCGTGTTGTTCACTCTGGCGATGGCGTCGATGTTGGTCCTGAGTGCCGCGTTTGCCCAGGAGCGGTCGGCCGGCCCGGCCCACGGGCACGCCTCCGCACCACACCAGTGCGCCGCGGGGACGTGCGACGATTGCGGCGGCCAGGGCAAGAGGAGCTGCGGCTGGTGCGGCGGCGACGGGATCCGAAACGGCAAGCAATGCAGCTTCTGCAACGGCCACGGCACGATCAAGTGCTCGAAGTGCGGCGGCAGCGGCAAATCGTGACAACCGCAACGCAGCGGAGCGGCAGCCCAAGTAGGCGGGTCACTCCGTGACCCGCAACGGGCAACAACCCATCCGAGCCGCGACTGTCAACAACGGTGGAGCCTGACTCATCCCGACTCCATGCCGATGAGCCGCTGTTTTCCGGGTGCCGCTACGCTTTCGGCCCGGCGGCGCCGGCCGGGGGCGGGACCACGTAGCCCTTGCGAGACCCCGCCGCGAAGAAGACCCCCTTGCCGTAGTTGCCGAACGTCTTCATGTCGGTTACGGCGTGGATCCCCACCTCGCCGCCGCTCGATTGCACCAGGCTCAACTGCAGTTGATCCGTGCCGCCGGGCGTCACGGTGTCGATCAGGGCGATGTGCGGGTAGCTCGACGGCCTGCCGGCCTTGGGATCCTTGGTCGTGGCGTCGTCTTCCTCGACAAACACCACCACGTCGCCGGCCTGCACGTAGCTGAGGCGCTGCCGCCGCCCCTTCGGGTAGTTCACGTCGTATGTGCCGATCGACTTGTCGCGGTTGAAGGAGAAGAAGTTGTTCACTAGCCCATTGCAGTCCAGGCCCACGCAGTCGTCGCAGAATTCGGTGAGGGTCCGGGTGGGCACCGCGGAAGGGTTCTCCCGCTTGGGGTCGATCGAGATCAGCCCATAGCGGCTGGCCAGCCAGATGGCAGTGGCGATTTCCGAGGGGGAGCCCTTGCCCATGAAGACGCAAGCCACGTCGACCTTGCCGACCAGCCGGCCATTGATCTTGAACGTGTGGGCCGCCCAACTGGTCTTGGTCTCGGCGACCATGCCGTTGATGATGGCGTCCTTGGCGGCCAGGCCATTCTTGTTCCGCTTGCTGCCGTTGTTCTGCAAGTATTTGTCGATGCGCACGGTGACGATCTGATTGTTGTCCAACAGGGTGCTGAGTTGGTGGTAAGAGCGAGCGTATTGCGACGGAGTCAGCGTACGTTCCTAAAGAAGGGACAAGGCACCAAGCACACCGCCCGACGCCGCTTGGAATTGTATGGCGGACGGGCACCGGGGCAAGGAACCCTTGGCCACGGCACCCCGTGCGGCGGAGGGGGAAAGAAGGCGGGACACTTTTTCAGGAGCCAACCTTCCGAGCCGGTCGGGACAGTAAAAAATAAGCCCCCGCTCTCGTCATTCTGGGGTGGCGACAAGAAACACCGACTTCACCGGCGGCAGCGCGAGGCGCACTCGCGTGACGTCGCGCCCATGGGTCGCGGTGTGCGTAGACTCGGCCGCGCGGATCTCGCCCGTGTGCGGATCCCACAACTCGAACTTGTGCTTTCCGCGGATTCTTACCTGGCTGTCCACGGCCGTGTCGGAGGAGTTGGCGAAGAAGTAGAAGTCGGCCCCGTCGATCACCTTGTGGATGTAAGACAAGTTGCCGCCCGATACCCGCAGGCCGGTCTCGAATTGCACGTCGTATGCCTCCAAGGCATCGTCGAGCGCCGCCCGGATCGCCGCGGCCGATGGCTTCGGCAGAAAATAGGCCCTGCCGCCGTTGCGATTGACGCGAACGGTGTAACCTGCCGCGGGCGCCGGCGGAGGCGTCTTGCCGTCTGCCGCGCCGGCCTGCGGGCCGAAGACGTGCTCCACCGCCTGCCGCACCTCGGCGTCCTTGCCGAACTCGGCCGATTTGTCCGGCAGGCGCGTGGTGGCAATCACCCGGCCGCCGCCGTCGTAAAACTCCTTGAGCTTCTTCAGATTGCTCCAGTGGATCGTCTTCGAGCCCGGGATCACGAACACGCGATACTGCTCGGGGTTGTGCTGGTTTTGCAGCTTGATGGAGTTGCCTGCCAGCACGCACCGTTGGTCCAAGACCTCCGGGTGGACGAACGTGTAATCGCGGCGCACGGCCAAGGCCAGCGCTTCGCCCACGCTCATGTAGTCGGCCTCGTCGGGGATGATGCCCCCTTCGTAGGGTTTGCCCACGCCGAAGCGATAGCCGGCCTGGAGCGTGGCGATCGGGTAAAGCACGCCGACGTCGGCTACGTGCCGGCCGTGCCGGAGGATGCGCATGCACCTTCCCAGGTAGTCGTTCAGCGCCGGCAACGCGGGGCCGTAGACGGCACTCCGATAGGAAAGCTCGGGAGGGGCGGCCACTTTCGTGTTGTCGGTCCAGATGGCGTGGGGCACGAAGACGTTCACGCCCTTGGCCAACTCGTCCATGGCTTCCTTGTAGAGCGTCTTCACCCCAATGCCTTCGCCCATCGCCCCGTAGACCTCCGTCATCACCAGCGGCCGGTCGTAGTTGTAGGCGGCCGAGCTGATGATCTTGTACATGGGCGAGCCGCGGCCGTACTGGAAGATGGAATCGAGTCCGGGCATCTCCTGGTGCTGGAACGCTTTCATCAGGTCGCCGCACAGCCCGACGGGATTGACCACTTCTTCCTGATCCACGTGCCCGGTCGACTTGATGCGGCGGGCGGAGCACCAGTCTTGGAGCACCTTGGGGAAGCCGGTGGCGTAGAGTTCCGCCCGGAAGCCGAACAGGGCGTTGCGCGCGGCCTCGGTGTCGGGCCCGATGTCCATCCACAATGCCGGATACCAGGGGACGGGGCTATAGCCGAGCTTCTCGCGGAACTTGCGGTTGAACTCGCCGGTCCAGGCCCGGCCGCCTTGCACCCAGTGGAACGTCGGCTCGTCGTAGAACGCGCCGTCGATGGTCGTGCCGAAATGCTCGGGAAACCGTTGGAAGTACTGCTCGTGCGTCATCTCGACGAAGCGACGCACCGCGTCGGGATCCAGGTAGTCCACCAGCCCCCGGGCGCCGTCCCGCACGCACGTGAAGATCATGATCTTCCAGTTCCCCTTGGGCACGTCCCATCGCAGAAGGCCGTCGCGGACCTCGCCGGTCAGGTCTTTCCGCTGCTTCGCGACGCGCTGCATGGCCACTACGCCCATGAGCCGGCCGGCAGGAATCGCTTTTTGATACGCCTTGGGCCCCTCGACGTCCTCGGCCAGCATGTCCAGGCGCTTGCACAAGGCGTCGGGGTGCTTCTTGGCGAGTTGTCCGCCGACGTAGCCGCTGGGGAACCAGAACTCGTCGTACAAGGTGAGCTTCTGGCCGAGCTGTGCGGCCTTCTGGAGCGCGTCGCCGTAGCGGGCAAAGTACTCGTCGCTCAGGTAAGCAGGCGTCATGCCGGGCGACGGAAGGATGCCGAAGCCGCAGGAGCCGCTCTGCTTGGAGCGATCCATAATGCCGTGTATCTCGGCCGTCTGGAGCGGCGCGTTCCAGAACCAGAGCGGACGGGGCTTGTACTCGAAAGGCGGACGGGCGAAATCGCTCCGCATATCCGCCCCCGCCACGTCGAGCGAAACGCAGCAGACAACCGCGGCGAGCGTCGACAGGCCGAATGAGCATCGCACGGCAACCATGGCACCCTCTATCTTTCCCGCCATTCTCCGCTACTGCACGCCGGACTACAACATTACGGAGTGCAAGGGGCCGGGGGAAGGTAGGTGG
>CAYGZI010000449.1:0-5395 GCA_964354245.1 uncultured Planctomycetaceae bacterium | reverse complement strand
CCGAACGTAACTCCTTTGCCACCAACAAACCGACCCGCGCAACAGCGTAACTTGGACTAGGATGATTGGGGATGGCTATTACTGGAGACGGTTTCTCCTCGGAATCGTTGCGGAGAGGTCGAACCATGAGTGAGGTTGCGATCCGATTGCACATCGAGCCTTTGGAGGAAGGCGGCTACGCGGCCACCAGCCCGGACGTGCCGGGCCTGGTGGCGGAAGGCCGGAGCATCGTCGAGGCCACCGAGATTGCCCAGGGGTTGGCCCGAAAGATCGCGGAATCGTGCCTTGAGCACGGAGACCCTTTGCCGCCCGCACTGTCCGCGCTCTTGGGCGATGAAAACGTTGACCTCGTCATTCCCGTGAGTGTTCGCTGATGGGCAGGCTCGCGGGATTCAAATACGTCGAGGTGGCCAGGCGGTTGCGCAAGTTTGGCTGGATTTTCGACCGGCCCGGGCCGGGAAGCCACGAGGTCTGGCGGCATCCGGCGACGGGCCGGAGGGTCACGCTGCCTCACCACGCGCGCGACATGGCGGAAGGGACGCTGCGGGCTGTTCTGCGTGAGGCAGGAATCGAGGTCGAAGACTTCTTGAGGGCATGAGGCGGCAAGCGAAATTCGCCGATTCGTCGGGGGGTGATCTCGTTTCTCTTCTGCCGGTGCGCGGCATTCGACGGCGGGGACATCGGCTGCCGCTTTACGCCGGAGATGATCGATCTCTGCAAGGTCGCCCTCGACCTGCGCCGCCGCGGGATCATCAAGTTCTGACCGCATCGTAGCACGGGCTTCCAGCCTGTGTGCGCATTTCATCCCAGGCAAGATGCCTGGGCTACCGCGGGGCGGAGGCAGACACTCGCGGGCTTTCGTGGTATCATGGCACTGGTAAACGGATAAGGGGGAAACCCGGCAGGCGTTTTCACCCAGACGACGGGGGGATTGCCCATGACACCTCTCCAAAGGGCGCTCTGGATGCGGGGGGCCGGGGCGATGGCCGTCGCCCTGGCGGCCGTTCTCTTCTCCGGGCGTGAAGCGAGGCCGGCGGGCGGCGGGCTGTTGGCCCGGATCGGACCGCCGGAGGTTATGTCGGAGCGCTTCACGGGCGTGGCCGTTACGCTGTTCTTGGACAAGAGGGTCGTCGAGTCGTGGCTTCCCGAGGGGCTCAGCTTGGCGGAGTCGCCGTATGCCGGTCATCCGGTGATCGTTCTCTATGGAACCGAGCGCGGGTTGGCGCGTCACAAGCGGATCACGGTCTATCCCCGATTCGGCCGCTGCTTTCACGAGACCTTCGTGGCCATCCCTTATCTGCGGTTGCAAGGGTGCGAGGGGATGGAGCCCGTCTTCCATTTCGTCCGCGTCTACCTGGACAGCGCAAGGGGGACCAACCAAGGGATCCGTCGCTTCGGCTGGCCGAAGATCTGCACGCCGATCGACGCGCAAGGCGGGAGCTACCGGATCCTTGGGGGACCGACGGGGAGCCTGTTGGAAGGGCGGGCGGATTGCGATCGTGCGGAGCCTGTGCCGGCGGACTGCGCGTCGCTCGGGGAAATCCGGGAGATGCTCTCGCAGCCGCTGGTGCTGAAGCACCGCGGCTGCTTTGACCGGTACGATTTCGACCTGCACTTCGATTCGGCCACGATCCGGTCGGTGCCCGCCGAGGTCCGCATTCACGAGGGGTTCATGCCCGGCCTTGGGCCGACCACGGTGAAGACGCCGGGGATCAAGCGGCAGGCTTTCGGAGCGTTCTCGATCGACTGCCGGATCACGAAGACGCCGTGCGAGTAGCACGGGCAGTAGGCTGGGGCGAATGCCCCAGCCTACTAAGCTGGTGCGGGGTCACGGCGTGATCGCCCTCAGTAGATTCCGGATCGGCTGGCCCTCGACGTAGACCTTGGGGTGGACCCAGACCTTCGGGCCCGCCGGAGCAGCGGCCGGCGCCGTGTAGAACGGCGCGTTGTAGCCGGCGGAGACGACCGGGCTGTAGACCGCGTAGGGCCGTTGGTACGCGACGTAGGGTTGCAGGCGGGCCGCCTGCACCACCAGGGGTTGATACGCCACGGCCGGCTGCACGTACGGGGTCAGCACCGGCCGGTAAGCCACTGCCGGAGCGGGATAGTTGGCAACGGTGTAGCTCGGGGGCGCGTAGCTCGGAGTTGTGCAACTCGGGGGCGCGTAGCTTGGAGCTGCGTAACTCGGCGGCGCGTAGCTTGGAGCTGCGTAGCTCGGGGGCGCGTAACTTGGAGCTGCGTAGCTCGGCGCCGCGTAGCTCGGAGGGGCATAGTACGACGTGACCGGCTGGTACCCCGTGACGGGAACCAGCACGCCTTGGGCCATCGCTCCCGATACGCCTAGACCAAGGAACAACATTGCAGCCAGAAACAGCCAACGGGTCTTCATGGGTGGACTCCTTTTCCCAGAGACGGGCGGCCAAGCGCGTGCCCCTGTGACCGATTCACGGGCTCCTGGATCTGTTACGCCGGCCGCACGAGGAAGGTTGTGGGGCAAGTTCCGTGCCAAATCGCGGCGACCGGACTTGGCTCCGAGGGTGGCGTGGCGGCGGCAGCGGACGGCGGCGGAGTCGGGTGACGTAAAGCGTTGTCTTCCAAGTGGTTCGTTAGGAAGTCCGGAGCGTCCCCGCTGCGATCGTTTGCCGTGGGGTGCCGGTTCCCGGCGGAAACATGAACGGCTGGATAGTTTAGGCAAACTGAGTGAACTTTTGGACCGTATCGGTTTGATCTGCCGGCGTATCGGTTTGCGCATCACGAGAGCGCCCCGGCCAGGGCAGATACGGCCAGGTACGTCAGGGCGCCGACGCAGGCCGCGACCGGAATGGTCAGGATCCACACCCAGACGATGTTGCCGGCCCCGCCCCACCGGACGGCGCTCAGGCGGCGCATGGCCCCATACCCGACGATGGACCCGGTGATGGTGTGCGTGGTGCTGACGGGGATGCCGTTGGCCGCGGTGGCAAAGAGCGTGGCGGCGGCGGCGGTTTCTGCGCAGAAACCTCCGAAGGGGTTAAGCCGCGTGATCTTCGTTCCCATGGTCTTGACGATCCGCCATCCGCCGATCAAGGTCCCCAGACCCATCGCGGTGTGACAGACGAGCACGATCCAGAACTCGTTCTCCAGCAAGTCGGTCTCGGTGAAACTTCGTTCTTTCCAGACGCTCGAATAGAGCAACAGGGCGATGATCCCCATGGTCTTCTGGGCATCGTTGGTGCCGTGCCCCAGGCTGTACAGCGCGGCGGAGCAGAGCTGCCCTTTGCGGAAGAGGCGATCGACCCGTGCGGGCCTCGCGTTGCGGAACAGCCACGTCATCCCGACCCCGATCGCCAGGCCGAGCACCAGCCCGATCAAGGGCGACAGTACGATGAAGGCGGCGATCGTGAGGATCCCCGAGACGATGATGGCCCCGAAACCCGCCTTTGCGATGGCAGCCCCTGCCAGGCCGCCGATCAGGGCGTGAGAGGAGCTTGTCGGAAGACCGAGTCGCCAGGTGGTGAGATTCCAGAGGATGGCGCCCAGAAGCCCGCTGAGAATCATCAGCGTGTCAACGACGTCCTGGTCCACGACGCCCTTGCCGATCTTCATTGCCACGTGAATGCCGAACACCCAGGCGGCCACGAAGTTGAAGAACGCGGCCCAGACCACGGCCTGGATCGGCGTCAGCACGCGGGTCGAGACGACCGTCGCGATCGAGTTGGCGGCGTCGTGGATCCCGTTGGTGAAGTCGAAGGCCAGCGCCAGCACGACCACAAAGATCACCAGCGCGGAGCACGCCGGGTCCGTGGCCAGCCGGCCGACGTGATAGCCCGTGTAACAGGTCCCCCAAACCACGAAGCCGATCGCCAGCAACCCCCATATCAGCCCGCGGTGCATCATGGCGGCGGCCGTGGTCTAGGCGTTCTTGAGCATGATCTGGAAGATGATGTTGCCCGCGTCGCGGCAGCGGTCGATGACCTTCTCGAGGAGTTCGTAGAGATCGCGGAGCACGATGGCCTGAAGGGCCTCGTATTTGCCGCTGTACAGCTCGCGCAAGATCTCGAGGATCAGCTTGTCGGCCTCGCCTTCGTACTGGTGCAGCCGGTCGTTCTCCTCTTTGATTTTGTCGAGGTGCGGCCCCTGCCGGAGCTGCCGGACCATTTGGCAGACGGTGTCGGTCGCCTGCTCCAGCAGACCGGCCTGGCGCGAGAACAGCTCCGCGCGGAGGTGCGACGGCGACAACAAGAGGCGCTCGCCGAATTTCTCGACCGTCTTGGGGATCTTGTAGAGGGCGCTGGCCAGGGCCTCGATGTCCTCCCGTTCCAGCGGGGTGACGAAGGTGCTGCACACCAGGGCGGTAATCTCCTCCGAGATCTGCTTGGTATGACGCCTGCGCTGGATGAACTCCTCCAGGTTCTGCCCGTCCCGCTGGCTCTTGAGCAGCTCGATCAAGGCCGCCACGGCCTGGCGGGCCTCCTCGGCGGCGGCTTCGAGGAGGACGTAGAACTTGTCGCTGCGACTGAACAGCCGCTGGAGCGAGAACATGGGCCGAAAACCTGGAGACAAAGGGCCGAACAAGGGGCGGGTCATCGCCCAAGGGGCACGCCGACCCGGCCGTCGGCGCGCAATCCGGCGGCGTTGCCTCCTAGTGTTCCCTGTTGTCGGGCAAGTGTCAACCGCCCCCCTTAGGATCCGGGGGTACGCAATTCCCCCTGAACGGGCGGCAGAACGGGAATGGACGGCGGCGGGAGCGGCTCCGGTGCCCCGGGCCCTTCTTCCGGCGGTTTCGGCCGAGGCTGTTTCTCGATCGTCTTGGGCGTCACCGCCCGAAAACGACGCGCGCACCGCGCGCATGACCCGACGCAAGAACCTAACCCCTCGCCCCTAACCCCTAACCCCTTTCCCTTACAGCGTCCACCCGTCGGGCAAGCACGCGCGCTTGGGGATGACCGCCACGCCATCGCGGATCATGCCGTGTTCCGTCTCCTCGCTCGACTCCACCCCTTGGGCGTTCACGATGCGGACGTTCTTGCCGATGTGGCAGTTCTTGTCGATGATCGCTTTCTCGATGTGCGCTCCCGGGCCGATGCCCATCGGCGGCAGCCCGCTTTGGGCATCGCGGGCGTGCTGCTCCGGCGACTCGTAGAAGTCGTTTCCCATGAGGATCGAGTTGCGGATCACGGCGCCGGGCTCGATGCGGCAGCGGAGTCCGATGACGGAGTTCTCGATGAGGGTGCCTTCGCCGATGACGCAGCCGTCGGCCACGAGACTCCCTTGGATCGAGGCCCCGTCGATGCGCGACGGGGGCAGGAAGCGGGCCCGCGAGTAGATCGGGGCCACGGCCGACGCCAGGTCGAAGGGGGGCTCCTTGGACGCCAGGCTGAGGTTGGCCTCGTAGAACGACTTGATCGTGCCGATG
>CAYGZI010000448.1:0-5399 GCA_964354245.1 uncultured Planctomycetaceae bacterium | reverse complement strand
AAGGACGACACGCGGAGCGACATCTACTTCGCCGGCTGCATGCTCTACCACATGCTCACGGGCGTGCCCGCGATGGTCGAATCCAAGGACCGCGTGGCGCGGCTGAACAAATCGCGTTTCACCGACGTCGTTCCGGTGCAGAAGATCGCTCCCCACTTGCCGCACTACTTGAGCTTCGTGGTCCACAAGGCGATGTCGCTGGACCCCTACCGCCGCTATCAAACCCCCGGGGAGATGCTCGCCGATCTGGAGCTGGCCGAGAAGCGCCTCGGCGCCGAGCCGAACGGCAACAACGGCCGCGGCAGCGCCGCGCGCGAGAGCGAGCCCGCCGACTCCCCCGCCGAAGAGCCCGGCCGGCAGGGCACCGTCATGGTGGTCGAGCCCAGCACGCGCTTGCAGGACCTCTTCCGCGACGGCTTGAAGAAAGTCGGCTACCGGGTGCTGCTGACCAGCGATCCGCTGCGGGCCGTCGAGCGTCTCCGCCACGAGCCCCAACTGGCCGGCTGCGCGGTCTTCAACGCCGAGGAGCTCGGCCGGTCGGCGCTGGCGGCGTTCAATCAGCTTGCCGACGAGCAGGAAACCAAGGACCTTCCCGCCGTCCTCCTGCTGGACGGACACCGGCGGGCCTTGGAGGCAGAGGCCCGCACGGCCAAGCACCGCGTCGTCCTCTTCATGCCCCTGACGATGAAGGAGCTTCGCGACGCCTTGGCCAAGCTGATTCCCGCGTCCGCGACCGTTAAGAACGGCGGGTAGGCGCCTGCGGTTGCCTTTTCGCGGTCAGGCGTGTAACCTAATGACATGAAGCCGAAGCTCTACATTGAGACGAGCATTGTCAGCCATATCAACAACGCTTTCACGAGGTCCCGAATCCGGGAGGTCGTTGAAAGTGAGGGGTACGGGTGTCCGGAATTGTGTTCACCCGAGGAGCTTCTGGGAGAGAAAGAATGACCGACCCGATTGTTGAAGAAGTGCGAAAGGCACGTTGGGAACACGCCCAACGCTTTGCTTTTGACTTGGACGCCATCTGCGAAGATCTGCGCAGGATTCAGAAGACGTGCGGTCATCGTGTGGTGTCCTTGCCGCCGAGGGTGTTAGAGCGGGCTGGGCCATCCAGCCGAGGCGAAGGAACTCGCAGATGAGCCGGCACGTCCAGCAGCGGCACGAGATGGGCGGGCCGATCCGACCGTCCGACCGCGGCTTCGTTGACGCCGCACCGGCCAGCCCTATAATTCAGCCGTCTGATACGAAGCTTGCGGTTGCTCCAAAGGAGATTCCACCGATGGCCAACGTCCCCGAACTGTCGGAAGGCAATTTCGCCGCGGAAGTGCTCCAGTCGGCCGACCCGGTGCTGGTTGACTTCTGGGCGCCTTGGTGCGGCCCTTGCCGGATGATCGGCCCGATCGTCGAGCAACTGGCCGGCGAGAACGCGGGCAAGATCAAGGTGGCCAAGGTGAACGTGGACGAAAACCAGAGCCTGGCCGGCAGCTACGGCGTGACGAGCATCCCGACGTTGATCCTCTTCCACAAGGGAGAGGTCGCCGACCGCTTTGTGGGGGTCCAGCCCAAGTCCCGGCTCCAGGCGGCCATCGACCAATTGCCGCAGTAGTCGGCTGACTCGGCGACCCGTATCCCCTCCCATTGGGTGCCCCGGCTACTCTTCTCTCTCTATTGATCGAGACTGGCGAGAGGATCGTGGGGCAGGTTGCCAACCTGCCGCCACGGATGCCGGTGTTCTCGCGATTCGCCAATTCTCCTGGATTGCCTATATCTGCGAGTGCTTTCGGACCCCGCCCCTTGCTCGGCAACTTCCCACCAGTTTGCCTGCCTCGCGTGCCGATTATGGAATCTGGAGGGTTCGTGCCGTTTGCGCGGACTCTGCCGGGAGAGCGGGCTGTTCGGCGCCGAGCGAAAGGGTGGAGATGGCCAAGGGAAAACCGGAAACGCGCGACGTCCCACGTTTGTCCGAGGGCACGCGGGCGTCCGCTGACCTGCGGATCGACGCCCCTCACATTCTCGTGAAGGGAAAGGCCCTCCCGGAAAGCCGAGTCCTGCAACCCGAGCCGGTCCTGATCCACGCGGGCCAGTCCGGCGACGCCTCTCCGCTGGCCCAGCAGCTCCGGACCCATGCAGCGCAATTGGCCGAGCACCTGGAGGCCAGGCAACGGGCGGCGGACCACCGCGAGGCCGATCTGAACGCCCAGTCCGCCGAGTTCGAGGCCCACGCGCGCAGCACCCGGCTCGCGCTCGCCCAACGCCGGTCGGAGCTGGACGATCGCGAGGCCCAGTGGGCCCAACAGCGCCGCGAGGCCGAGGCCGATCTCCAGCACTGTCACGTGTCGTGGGAGCGGGAGTACCAGGAGCGGGTCGCCGCCCTGGAGAAGAAGGAGAATGCCCAGGCCGGCGGCGAACAGGAACTTCAGAAGCCGGAAGAGCAACTGCGCTACCAGAAGCAGCAGCTCGACTGCCTCCGCCTCCAAGCCGAACAGACGCACCGGCAGATGCTCGATGCCCTGGAAAAGCGCCGCCTTGCGGCCGAAGAGGAGGCGTCCCGGCTCCGGGAGCAGGCCCGGCAGCCCAGCCCCGAGCTGTTGGCGCGGGAGGAACGGCTCCGGGTGGAGAGTGAGGCGCTCCAGTCGCGGCAGGAGCGGCTCCGGCGGGCCGAAGCGAAGGTCGCTTCGCTCCGCGAGGAAGTGGAGACGCTCCGGCAGCAAGTGCTGGAGGACCGGCGCAAGTGGCAGGAGCAGGTGCAGACCGACCGCCAGCGTCTGGCGGCCGAGCGCCGCCGCGAGATGGACGATTTGGAGCAGAAGCGGCTCGCGCTGCGCCGTCGCGGCGAGCAAGTGGACCGGAGCCGGGTGGCCCTGCACCAGATGCGGGAGGACCTCCGCCGCACGCACCGCGAGACCCTGGAAATCCGCCTGGCCAGCGAGGAGCTGTGGGTCCAATTGTCGGAAACCGCGCCCGCCGCCGTGGCCAACCGGCTCCTGGAGCAGCTCCGCGCTAAACTGGCCGACCAGTACCGGCTGGCCGGCGCCGAGCTGGCCGGACAGAAAGAGGAACTCCTATCGCTCCGCGCGGAATTGGCCGAGCTGCACCGGAAGGCCGTCTGCGAGCGACAGGACTTCCAGCAGTGGGCCGCCCGGCGCCAGGCGGAAACCGAATGCAAGGCCGCCGAGCTTGCCGCGCAACAGGAACAACTCGACCGCCGCGACGCGGACCTGCTGAGCCGCTCCTTGCAGTGGCAGAGGGAACGCCTCGAGCAACCCCGGGCCGCGGACCACCGCAGTCCCGACCTTCCCGAGCGTTCTCCCGCCGCGGCCGCCGGGTAGCGGGCGCGGTCTCCAACGTGGCCACGGAGACGTGTGGCCATGCCACACTGCCTCAGGTGGCTTTGATTTCTTCCGGGCTGGCGCCGATGGACAGCGAGACCTTTCCCCACTCCTCCGGCGCGAGGTTCTGAAGCAGGTCGGACCAGATGAGGTCGTTCTTCTCCTTCATCCGCCGACCGTCGAATTTCCGGCTGACGATGACTACGTGGATGTTGTCGTCCGGGCCGTCGGAGACGTCGACAAGGTCTTCGGGATCTTTGAAGTAACCCTGTTTAAGCACTTCCCAAATCTTCTTCTTCAGTCGTTCGTCCGCCATATCCAGGCTCCTTCAGACGTTGTGCTCGATCGCATAGCCGGCCAAGTACATCGCTCCGCGCCAGCGCGCGGCATCCGACAAGGCCCTCGCGTCGTCCAGGCGGTGCTGGCTCGCTTTGGACTGGTCGCTCACGCCGTGGTGAAGGTCCTCGCCCACCGGGAACCGTCCTCAAGAGAGAGTGGGGCCGCGAGGGTCAGACTCTCAAAGGGAACGACGGGTTAGAACGATTCTCGTCGAGCCGTTCCGCCCCCATCTTTAGAAATCTTTCTGGGCGCCTTCGTACTGCTCAAACTCGTCGTAGGCCTTGGCGGCGGGGCTCTTGAAGCGGGTGTACTCGGGGAACCAGTGCAGCTTCACGTCGCCGGTCGCGCCGTTGCGCTGCTTCGCGACCATCAGGTCGGCCTTGCCGAGCAAGTCCTTCTCCCTGGCCTCCTCGCGCGACATGCCGAAGTCCTCGCGGTGGATGAACATCACCACGTCGGCGTCCTGCTCGATGGCCCCCGACTCGCGAAGGTGGCTCAGCCGCGGCCGCGTCTCCTCGGCCTGCCGGTTCAACTGGGCCAGACAGAGAATGGGGACCTTGAGCTTGCGGGCCGCGTGCTTGAGCTGCCGGGTCATCTTGGCCACTTGCTCCTGGCGCGGGTCGCGGGCGTTCTCGGGCTCGATGAGCTGCAGGTAATCGATGATGATGAGTCCCAGGTTGGCCTTGCGCTTCAGGCGACGCGCGCAGGCGGAGATCTCGGTGACGTTGCGGCTGGGCGTGTCGTCGATGAACAGCGGGGCCTTGCTCAATTCGGCCGAGGCCTTGACCAGCTTGTCGCGGTCCTCGCCGGAGAGATACCCGGTGCGGAACTTGCGCCCGTCGATCTCGCCCCGGCCGCAGAGCATGCGCTGGGCGAGCTCCAAGCGGGACATCTCCAGACTCACGAACAGCGTGCCTACGTTGGCCTGCACCGCCACGTAGTCCGCGATGTTGGTGGCCAGGGCCGTCTTGCCCATGCTCGGCCGGGCGGCGAGGATGACGAGTTCCTCGTCGTGCAGGCCGCCGGTGAGGTTGTCCAGCTCGACAAAGCCGGTGGGAATGCCGGTGGCGCCGCCGTGCTCCAGGCGGTGGTCGATCTGCTCGAAGGCGGCCACCAGCACGTCGTGCATGGTGGAGACGGAATCCGTGCTCCGCTCGTCGCTGACCGCAAAGATCTTTTCCTCGGCCTGATTGACCAGGTCCTTGGCCTCCAGCACCGGGTCGTAGGCCACACGGAGGATCTCCGTGGTCGCGTGGATCAGGGCCCGAAGGGTCGCCTTCTCGCGCACGATCTGGGCGTAGTGGACCGCGTGGGCGGCGACGGGCACGGCGTGGACGACTTCGGCGATATAGGCGGCCCCCCCGATGGCCTCGAAATCGCCGGCCTGTTTGAGACGCTCCACCAGAAGCGTCGGATCGATCCGCTTGCCGGCGTCGTGCATGGCCACGACGTGCGAGTAGAGCTTGCGGTGGGCGTCGGCGTAGAAATCGTCGGGGCGGAGAATCAGGACCACGTCGTCGCAGAAGTGCGGATCGAGAATCAGGCTGCCGAGGACCGCGCGCTCCGCGTCCAGGTTCTGCGGCGGCAGCCGGTCGAGAATCTCTGAGGAAACGCGATCCTGCGCGTGGGAAGCGTCGATGCGTCCGGCAACCGCCATGGCGATCCGTCCTGGTACAGGGATGAAGGATGAGGGATGAAGGATGAATAAAGGGTAAGAGCCCTTCATCCCTC
>CAYGZI010000447.1:0-5437 GCA_964354245.1 uncultured Planctomycetaceae bacterium | reverse complement strand
GCCCGCTCGGGCAACGATAGAGGGGCAGGTCCACGATCAGCTTCTTGTTGTGCTCGCTGTCCCAGGGCTCGTCGAGGTGAAACTGTCGGTAGAGCGGTTCCTGCTCCAAGTAGGGCAAGATGAGCACGCGCCAACTCAAGAGCGGCTTGCCGTTCTTATCCACCGTGTATGCCGGAGGAAATGATCCATGCGCGTGCTCGTAATTCAACAGCGCCAGGCCGATTTGCTTCAAGTTATTGGCGCATTGCGACCGGCGTGCCGCCTCGCGCGCGGACTGAACCGCCGGCAAGAGCAATGCGACCATCACCGGCGCCGACGCCCCAATGTCCTGCCCCGGCAGGCTGTGACGCGCGGTCGTCTCCAGCCCGTCCTTGGTCCGCCGCACCGCCGTCACCCCCGGCCGAAGGTGCTTGCCGATCGACGGGGCCGAGGGCAGCACTGCCAGCGGCAGGTCCACGCCTTCGCGCTGCATCTGGGCGCTCATGAACCTCGCCATGATCTGCACGACCGGATAGACCAGCCGGAACACGTCCGGCGTGTTGAGGTAACTCACCACCGCCGGCCCGGGCTCCGCTTTGAGCATCTCCGCCACCTCGGGGACCGCGGCCAGCGACTGATATTCCGGCCCGCGCAGGAGATACGCCTTCACGTTCTGCGGGAAGAGGGCGACGATCAGCTCCTTGTCGGTCAGGCACCAGGAGGGGGCCACCGGGACCTCGCCGGGCAGGTCCAGCATGAAGACGTCCTGGCCGGCGCATTTGAACTGACGGATGCCCGGCTCGCCCCTGCGGCGCGAGGGGGCTTCTTCCAGGGCGGCCTTGAGCACCGAGACGAGTTTCTGATTGGTGGCTGCGGCGCGCTTGGCGTCCTTCAATTGGCCCACGGCCGTCAGGCCGGTGAACACAAGGCCGCCTTCGCCCGGCGAGTTGTAGATGCACCACACGCCGCCCAAGGGCTGCAAGAGGTCCTCGCGGAGCTTGAGGCCCAGGTGCTGTTCGGCCTGGCCGATCTCGCGCAGAAATGATTCGGCCCCGGGCGGATCGGCCTTGGCCATCGTGGAGACGATCGTCTGCCAGATCTGGTCGGGCTCAATGCGTGCGGCCGCGGCCAGGGTGGCATCGCGCGGGATGGGCGCGAGGTCCTTGGCTTCCATCGCTGGGCCGCCGAGGAAGGCCAGCAGATCGCCCCCTTCCTTCTCGGTGGCCAGGAGCGACTTGCTGGCGTAGCCCTCCTTGTCCAGACCCGCAACGGAGGCGTAGGAGATGAAGTTGTCGAGCCCCAGCGCGCCGATCACCGGCCCGGCCTCGGGTCCGGCCTTCTCGCGGATCATGCCCACGATCTTCTTCACGTTGAGGTAGGAGACGGTGGCCGGGCGCTCGACGGCCAGGCGCTTGCGCACGGCGGCGAGCCACTCGGGCGGCTTGCCCTCCATGCGCTTGACGAGGGCCTCGGCCTCGCCGTCGCCAAGCCCCAGAACGAAGTGCTTCCCGGAAACACCCCAAGTGATCGTGGGGGCCTCGGGGTCGGGCTTGACGCGATAGAACGTCGCCTCTCCGATCTTCACGGTCTCGGCCGGGCCGCGCGCGAGCTGCTTGGCGTATTTGTCCATCAGGGCCCGGACCTTGGCCGCGTCGTCGCCCAGGCCGACGATCGCCCCGCCCTGAATCGCGGGTGGCTGGCGCGGGTCCCGAAACTCCAGTTTGGCCAAATACACGGCCCCGGGGCTGGAGATGGCCTTCTTCACGAGCCAAAGCACTTCGTCCATCATCGCGGCGGCTTCGGCCTCTTCCTTGGCTGCGCTTGGCGGCTTCTTCGCGGGTGCGGCCTTGCGCTTGACCCCGGGTGGCGGCGCGAACTGGTCAGGGGGTCCGGTCTCCAGGCCCTCGATGTCTCGGCCTACCGCGTCTCGGCCTACCGCGCGGCTGGCCAACACGGAGTAGCGGACGAGTCGCTCGGCCTCCGCCACGAGTTGCTGAACTTCCGGCTCGGCGAAGAGCTGCTCCAATTGATTGGGGCTCTTGGGGTCCGGCGTGGCCATGCTGGCCCAGCCCACGTAGAACAGGCACTCCTGCGGGGCCACGTTGGCCACCACGGGGTCTTCGGGTCCGGGCGGCAACCCCATCGGGAACCCGAACCCCGAAGCCAGGATCCAGAACCACGCCAGCCGGACAAACATCATTCCAGCAGCCGGGGCAGCGACCATGGGTTTTCTCCTTCGCAACGGAAGTAGTCAGTAGACGGTAGTCAGTAGACGGTAGGGCGGTCGGGCAGAGCGAGGTTCACGAAGAACCATCCTCAGGTCGTTTCCTCAGTGAGAAGTGAGAAGTACAAAATGAGAAGTGCAAATTGGGACGAGCGTCGTCCACTTTGCACGCTGCATTTCTCACTTCTCATTTCTCATTTCTCACTCGTCAGTCTTGATCTTGTTGTCATTGGCAGACAGCTAGCGGCTCTTCTCAAGCTCCAAGGGCTTTCGCTCCGGGGCCGGCGCGCGCGGGGGTTTTGGCGGCGGCGTGGGCTCGGCGGGCGTCTTCTCCTCGATGACCTCGATCTTCTCCTCCATCACCGGCGCCGGCCGGGACGCCGCCTTGTCAGACTTCGGCGCCATTCGGGTGGCCGTTGGCCCATCGTAGTACGTACGGCGCGGCTCCGCCCGCAACCAGAATAAGCTTCCGGCCAGCGGCACCGCCGCGGCGGCGCCGCCGCCCGGCAGGCTCTGGCGCGAGGTGATCTCGATCCCCGCCTTCGTGCGCCGCACCGTGACCACGCCGGGCCGCACGTGCTTGCCGATCGAGGCCGCCGACGGCAAGAGCGACACGTCCACGTCGATCCCCTCGCGCTGGAGCTCCTGCGTCATGAACTTGGCCGCAATCTGCACCAGCGGATAGACCAGCCGGAACAATTCCGCCGTGTCCATGTAGCCGATCGCCACCGCCCCGGGATCGGACTTGAGCGTCTCCGCCACCTCCGGCACCGCGGCCAGCGACCGAAAATCCTTGCCGCGAGACAGATACGCCTTCACGTTCTGCGGAAACAGGGCAAAGATCAACTCCTTGTCGGTCAGGCACCACGAGGGCGCGACGGGAAAGTCGTTGTCGGGAACGCTGAGCGTGTAGACCTTGCGGCCCGCAAACGCGGACTCGTCGAGCCGCGGGGCGAATCGCCGGCCCACGGGGGAGCCACGCTCCTCGTCGATGGACTGCTTCAGCACGCTCAGGAGCTTCTCGTAGGTCGCCGCGGCCCGCTGGGGGTCCTTCACAGCCACCACGGCGGTCAGGCCGGTGACGACCAGGCCGCCCTCGCCCGGCGAGCTGTAGAGACACCACACGTCGCCCAGCGTCTGGAACAGGTCCTCGCGGAACTTGAAGCCCAGCTCCCGCTCAGTTGTCCCGACCTCTTCGGCGGCCTCTTGGGCCGCGTCCCGATCCACCCTGGCCATCGCCCCGAAGAGCAGTTCCCAGAACCGGTCGAGGTCGAATCGGACTGCCAACGCCAGCGTGGCATCGCTTGGGATGGGCGCGAGGTCCTTGGCCTCCAGCGGCTTGGCGTTCAGGAAGGCCAAGAGGTCGCGGTCCTCCTTCTCTGTGCCCAAGAGCATCCGGCTCACGCAGCCGGTCCGCTCCAGCCCCGACACACGGGCCAACGAACTGAAATTATCCAGCCCGAGGCCGCGGATCGTGGCGACGACCTCCTCGTCGTCCGCGACGGCCTGGATCATGCCCACGATCTTCTTCACGTTGACGTACATCACGCTGGATGGCCGCGGGACCGGGAGTTGCTGGCGGACCTGGGCGAGCCAGGCGGGCGGCTTGCCCGCCATGCGCTTCACGATCGCCTCCGCTTCGCCCTCGCCGATGCCAAGGACGAAGTGCTTGCCGTGGACGCCCAACGCGAACGTTGGGGCCTCGGGGTCGGGCTTGATGCTCCAGAACGACTCGCCGCCGACCTTGACCTGTTGGAGGACACCGGGGGGGAGCACCTTGGAGTACTTCTCCAGCGTCGCCCGGACCTTGGCTGCGTCGTCTCCCAGGCCCACGACGGCCCCGGCCTGAATGACCGGCGGCGGGCGCTGGCCGATCTCGAGTTTGCCGAGGTAGATCGCCGCGGGGCTGGTCAGGGCCTTCTTCACGAGGTCGGCGACCTCGTCCACCATGGCGGCCGCTTCGGGTCCCTCTCGGGCCGCGGCCTTCTTCAGCCCTTCCCGGATGCGGCGCTCGACCTCCGCGACCAGGTGCTGGACCTCCGGCTCGGCCAGGAGCTGCTCCAACTGGTTTTCGCTCTTCGGATCGGGCTTGGCCGTGCCGGCCCAGCTCAGGTAGAAGAGGCACTCCTCCGGGGCCGCGTTGGCCACCGCCGGGTCTTCCGGCCCGGGCGGAAGTCCGAGGGGCAGCCCCCCGCCGCCCGCAAGGCCCAAGAGCACGAACAGCCCCATCACACTGACCGGAAACATTGCCACGGCTGGCTCCTTTCCCCGAAAGACTCCAATCCCAGTGAAGAGACACGCCCGACCCGCATGGAAAACTCCACGGAAGCCAGGATAGCGGCTTTGGCGGGCGCGGGCAAGTAGGGGGGGGGCAGACGGCAGAGGGCAGTTCGCCCCCGGTGGCTACACCGGGGGCCTCTCTGGTTCCCACGCTCCGCGTGGGAACGAGGGGAAAGGCCAATGAGAAATGACCAATGAGAAATGAGAAGTGTAAATTGACTTCCCATTTCTCATTTCTCATTTCTCACTTCTCATTTCTCATTTCTTGTTTCTAATCACGGCTTCCATGGCCCGAAGGGCGGCGTCCACGTCGGCGGAGTTGACGTCCAGGTGGGCAAGGGCGCGGATCTTGGTGCGGCTCTCGGCGAGCATCCAGACGCCTTGCTTCTTGAGTTCCGCGCAGAACTCCGCCGCGGTACACCAGGCCGGATCGACGTGGAAGAAGACGATGTTCGTCTCGACCTTCTCCGGGTCCAGGCGAAGCTCGGCGATGCGGCCGATCCCTTCGGCCAAACGCCGGGCATTGGCGTGGTCCTCGGCCAGGCGCTCGACGTGGTGCTCCAGGGCATAGAGGGCCGCGGCGGCGAGGATCCCCGCCTGACGCATCCCGCCGCCAAACACCTTCCGGTGCCGCAACGCCTCGGCGATCAAGTCGCGCGGGCCGCAGATCGCCGACCCGACGGGGGCCCCGAGCCCCTTGCTGAAGCAGACGCTGGCCGTGTCGAAGTGCTGGGTCCAGCGGGTCAGCTCGATTCCGGAGGCGACCACGGCGTTCCAGAGCCGGGCGCCGTCGAGGTGGGTGCGGAGGCCGTGGTCGCGGGCCCAGTGGCAGACGGCTTCGACCACGGGGTAGGGCTGGATGCGTCCGCCGCCGCGGTTGTGCGTGTTTTCGATACACACGAGCCGGGTGCGGACGTAATGGGCATTGTCCGGGCGGATCAGGGCTTCAAGCTG
>CAYGZI010000446.1:0-5439 GCA_964354245.1 uncultured Planctomycetaceae bacterium | reverse complement strand
ACCAGAAACTTCAGGGCCTCGCTCTCTTCGGCATCGAGTCCGAGCCGCTCCGCCACCTCAGTGGCGATCCGCAGCCCAACGTCCCGGTGGTCCTCGGCATAGCCCTTGCCCAGGTCGTGGATCAAGAGGGCCAGGTGGAGGACCCGGCGCCGCGTCATCCCGCGGTACACCCGGCCCAACGGCCCCGGATCGGCCAGCAGGTCGGTGGCCCACTCCACGGCGCGGAGGCAGTGCTCGTCGAGGGTGAACTTGTGGTACTGGTTGAACTGCAAGAGGCCGCGGGCATGGCCCAGGGCCGGCACGAACTGCGTCAAGAGGCCGGTTTCGTTGAGTCCGCGGAGCAGCTCGCCCAGTCGCGGCGGGTGCTCCAGGAGGGTCAGGAAGTGCTCGACGGCTTGCGGCGCGGGCGGCCGGTCGGGAGTGAGGCGCGCGGCCTGGCGCCGGACCGCCTCCCAAGTGTCCGGCGAGATCTGCTTGTCGTGGATGGCCGCCAGCGCCACCAGGCGTACTATCGCGGCTGGGTCGCTGCCGAACCGCGCCACGGCCTTCTTGCCGGCCCGGATCTGCGTCGGGCCCACCAGATAACCGCCGGCGATCCGCCGCCCGAACAGGGCAGTCACCAGGCGGGACCGCTGGGGCGAGCGGGCCTTCTCGGCGAATCGCCCCACGACGTGGCTGACCTGGTCCGTGTGGCGGAAGTAGTCGCGCATGAACTGCTCGACCGGGAGCATTCCCGCGGTCGGCCGATAGCCCCGGAGCTCGGCGATGCGGATCTGCTCCGCGCGGCTGAGCACGTCGGCCGATTTGCCGGCGTCGAAGTGCAGATCGTTGCGCAGTCCGAGGAGAAACTCCGTGGCCTGGCGCAGGGCTTCCTCGTCGTCTGCCGAGAGGACGCCGAGGGCGCGGAGTGCGCCGGCCTCGGGCGTGCCGTAGCGGGCCATGCCGATCCAGCGGAGCCACTGGAGTTCGCGCAAGCCGCCGCGGGAGCGCTTCACGTTGGGCTCCAGCAGGTAGACCGTCTCGCCGAAGCGGAGGCGCTCTTGGCGCCGGGCCTGCTCGAAGGCGGCCACGAGCGCCCGGGCCCCTCGGCGGATGCGGCGGCGGAACTTCTCCAGAAAGCGGCCGAAAAGCCCGGCACTGCCCGTCAGGAACCGCGACTCGATCAGGGAGCTGCCGATGGTGGCGTCCCGGCAGGCCAGGGTGCAGGCCTCGTCGATGGTCCGCACGCTGTGGCCGAAGACCAGCCCGGCGTCGCACACGTCGCGGAGCAGACGCTCTGCCAGGCGCGAGAGCGGCTCGATCCGGTTGCCGGCGTGAAGGATCATCAGGTCCACGTCGGAATAGGGGGCCACGTCGCGGCGCCCGTAACCTCCGTGGGCCACCAAGGCGATGCCCGCCCGAAGCCAGTCGGCCTCGGCCGGCTCCAGGTCCGCCAAGGCCGCTTCGAAGAGATCGAGGATCACCTCGTCCCGCAGGCCGGCGATCGCCGCACAGAGCTGGAGGCCGGGGCAGCCTTCCCGATGGCGCGATTTGAGCCGCTCATGCCCCTCGGCCAACCGCCGGCGCGCCTCCAGGACATGGGAACGAAGCCGGGACACGGTCAGATGGCGTCTTGGTTCAGCTCGCCGGTGCGGATGCGGACGGTCTGAGACAGGTCGCTGACGAAGATCTTGCCGTCGCCGACCTGGCCGGTGCGGGCCGAGCGGACGATAGCGTCCACGACCTGCTGCAGGTCCTCGTCGCGCACGACCGCCTCGATCTTGATCTTGGGCACGAAGTCCACCGTGTACTCGGTGCCGCGGTACATCTCGGTGTGCCCTTTCTGGCGGCCGAAGCCGCGGACCTCCGTGACCGTCATCCCCTGGACCCGCGCCTCGGACAGTGCGTTCTTGACGTCTTCCAGCTTGAAGTGCCGGATGATTGCCTCGACCTTCTTCATCAGCGGGGACTCCTCGACCAAAATGCCGCCCGGGACGGCGAGACCGTTTCCCGGACAGCCGCCACCGACTATTCTACCCTAGCGGGGGAGAATGACCAAGCACCAGCGACCAAAGTCCAAGGCCCAATGACCAATTCCCAATGACCAATTCCCAAGGGGGTCCAATTACGTCCATCCTTGGTCATTGGGATTTGGTCATTGGTCATTCATCCTTCATCCTTCATCCTTCTCAGATGAAGATGTACCCTTCTTCCCCGTGTTGGCTCAGGTCCAGGCCCTGGATCTCCTCTTGCTCGGAGACGCGGAGTCCCATCACGGCGTCCAGCACCTTCAAGATAACGAAGGTCGCCAAGGCGGCCAGACCCCACGTGACCGCCACGGCCGCAATCTGACCGACAATCAGTCCACCTCCCTCCAAGAGCCCCAGCGGCGTGTCCTTGGGGATGCCCGCAATCGACGCGGTGGCCCCGGTGGCCCGGGTGGCCAGCACGCCGGTCAGAATCGCCCCCAGCGTCCCTCCCACGCCATGCACGCCGAAGGCGTCCAGCGAGTCGTCGTACTTGAACTGGCCTTTCAGGTAGGTGCAGGACCAGAAACAGACCACGCCCACGGCCACGCCCATCACTAGCGCCCACATCGGCGTCACATAGCCGGCCGCCGGAGTAACGCACACCAGGCCCGCCACCACGCCGGAGCAAGTGCCCAAGAGCGTCGGCTTGCCGCGCACGATCCACTCGGCGCAGGCCCACGTGAGGCCCGCGGCCGCCGCGGCGAAGTGGGTTGCGCAGAAGGCGCTGGCCGCCAGGCCGCTGGCGTCCAACGCGCTTCCCGCGTTGAACCCGAACCAGCCCACCCAGAGCATCGTGGCCCCGATCGCGGTATAGGTCAGGTTGTGGGGCGGCATGGGCTGGGTGCGGTAGCCGATCCGCTTGCCGATCACCAGGGCGCAGATCAAGGCGGAGACTCCGGAGCTGATATGGACTACCGTGCCCCCGGCAAAGTCCAGCGCACCGCCGAGAATGGCGTTCTCGCTCCCGTAGGAGAGGATGCCGCCGCCCCAGACCCAGTGGGCCAGCGGGCAATAGACCAGCGTGCCCCAGAGGATCATGAACACCACCATCGTGCTGAACTTCATCCGCTCCGCGAAGGCCCCGCAAATCAGCGCCGGCGTGATGATGAAGAACATCCCTTGAAAGAGCATGTGCGTCATCCCGGAGATCGTCGGATAGTCCGGGTGCGTCGGGATCACCGCCTCGTTGGCCGTCGGGTTCCAAGTCGGCGAGATGTTGTTCATGAACACGTAGTCGAGGTTGCCCAGCAGCGGCGCCTTGCCGCCGAACGCCAGCGAATAGCCGTAGATTGCCCAAAGCAAGGTCATCAGACCCATGAGGAAGACGCACTGCATCATCACACCCAGCACGTTCTTCTTGCGGACCAGGCCGCTGTAGAAAAGGGCCAGGCCCGGGCCGGTCATCATCAGCACCAAGGCCGAGCTGGTGAGCACCCAGGCGTTGTTGCCGGTGTCGAGCTTGGGAGGCTCGGCAGACGGTGCCGCGGTGGCGGCTTGAGCCGAAGCGGTCTCCGCGGGCTTGGGCCCTTGCGAGGAATCGGCGTAGCCCCAGGAAGTTGACCCGAGAGACCATGCGCCCACGATCCCCAAGGACAACACCACCGCCCACGCTCGTCGCGACGGCACGATCATACTGGCCATCCCCTCATGGCAGGAAACTGCCCAGCGAAGACTGCCGCGCACCCTGAGGGGATGGCACGGGCCGGTTCAGCGGGCCCGCAGGGTGCGGCGGCAAGAACACCGGTTCGCGATTCCATCCCCGATTGAAGCGATATGCAACCAACGTGCCAATTGCGTGGGCGTGACGCCGGTCAAATGAGCGGATCGGCGTGGTGTGAAAGGGCTTATGGCCTCTGACTGGATGCAGAATCTGCGGCGTGTTCAGCGGTGGTCGAGGCACTTTGCCCGTTACTTAGGCAAAGCGTGATTAGCAAATGCGCGTTTTCGAGACCGAGAAGTCCAGCCTCTCCCCTCTCTTCGTGTCCTTTGTGCCTTTGTGGTGAAATCCCTGCACAAGGATCGGCTACGTCGCCGGCCCGCCGGCCGGTTTGGTCCACGGCACGTCGGCTCGGCCCGCCTGCGCGTTCGCGGCCCGGGCCAGCACGAACAGCAGGTCCCCGAGACGATTCAGATAGGCCAGAAGCGGCAAAGAAATCGGCTCCTCGCTATGTCGGATGAGTGTTACCAGGCGCCGCTCCGCCCGGCGGCAGACCGTGCGTGCCAGATGGAGGAGCGCCGCTAGTCGAATTCCCCCCGGCAGAACGAAATGCTCCAGCGGCGGCAGGGTCGCGTCCAAACGGTCGATCTCCTCCTCCAAAGCCCGGACCTGACCGCGCCCGATCCAGCGCGTTCCGTGGGCCACCGGGTCCGGAGTGGCCAACTCGGCCCCGATCTGGAGTAGCTCGTCCTGAACGCGCCCGAGGATCCGGCCGATTGCCTCGTCCATCGGCTCGGTCCGCACCAGGCCGATCACGGCATTCAGTTCGTCGATCGTCCCGTAGACCTCGATCCGGGGCATGTCCTTTCCGACGCGTGGGCCGGCAAACAAACCGGTCTCGCCCAGGTCTCCCGTGCGAGTATAGATTGCCATGAACCGTCCTTTCCGAGTTTATGGGCTCTTAAGCCGCACGGTGATCTGCCGGTTTTCGGCGAAATCGATGACGCCCGCATCCAGTCTATGCTCGACCGCGGGCGCATCGTCCGTGTCGTTCTCCGTGTCCCACTCAAAGACGACGTGATGGTTGCCGGCGGAAAGACCGCGGATCGTGCAAGGAGTGCGGTACGGATTGCCGTCCGGCGCGCGAAGCAACTGGCCATCGAGGTAAATCGTTGCTTCATAGGGTTCGGTGACGAAATTCATGCTGGCCGGCTCGTTTCGATGCAGCCAAAACATCGCCAAAACGGCCACCATCGCCATGCCCGCGAAAAGCGCGATCCAACCCGTGCGGCGCAATCGGACCGGCGCGTTCTCGGCAGCCGTTAGCTCGCCGAGCATCTCTCGGGCATCGCGGAAGCGCCGGTTCGGGTCGGGGTCGCAAGCCCGCAGCGAGAGCCGGTTCAGACGCCTGGCCCGCCGGTCTTTGGCGATCTCTTGGGCCCGATCGCCAAGGCTCGGGAAACGCTCGGCCCCGAGGCCCATCAACATCTCGTAGATCACCAGTCCGGCGCCGTAGACGTCGGCCCGGGCATCCACGCACCCGTCGGGCGGCATGTAGGGGAGCGTACCCAGGCGCGAACCGGCCAGGTTCGAGGCGGTCAAGAGGCCGAAGTCCCCGAGCTTCAGCTCGCCGCCGAGAAGAAGGCAATTGGCCGGCTTCACGTCGCGATGCACCATGCCAGCCTCGTGCAGGCACGCCAGCCCGGCCAGTAACTGCTTGGTGTATCGCTCGCACTCGGCCGCATCGAGCGGCCCTAACGCCAGCCGATTTTC
>CAYGZI010000445.1:0-5447 GCA_964354245.1 uncultured Planctomycetaceae bacterium | reverse complement strand
ACCCTTGCACGACTTCTCCACCCGCTCACAAAAGCGGTGATGAATCACCGCACTCCAAAACGTCTGCCCTACTGCTTCTCCGGCGCCAGCGCGGGCGTGGGCTGCACGGCGAGCTTGGCGCTGGGGGTCGCATCGACCTTCAGGTCGCCCAGGGCGTATTGGATGCCGTCCAGGTAGAACTGATTGATGGCCTTGTTGAAGAAGATCGGCTTGTCGTGGCCCAGCGAGCAATAGAACACCCGGCCCTTGCCGACCTCTTGAATCCAGGCGATGGGGTTGTCCTTGTCGGGGCGGCCCGCCTCCACGTCCTTCTGGCTCATCTTGCCCATGTCCATGCTCACCAGCACGCGGAGCTTCTCGCGCGAATACGGCTCCCCCATCTTGTACATCTCCTCCTGGATGTAAAACCCCTTGCCGCCGAAGGCCTTGGTCAGGGGGTGCTGCGGGTCGTCGATCTTCACTGCGCAGCGCTGCCAGGGGTGGCCGGTGAAGAGGGCCCCGGTGACGGCCGCGCCTTCGGGCCATTTGTAGAAGTTGTCTACGGCCGCGTGGACGCCGACGACCCCCTTGCCGCCGTTGACGAAGGCCAACAGGGCCTTGCGGTGAGTGGGGTCGGCGAATTTGAGCTGGGTGGTGTTGTTGAAGACCACGGCGTCGAACTGGTTGAGCGTCTCGGGGTCGAACATGGCCATGTCGGTGCTCGCAACCGTGGTGAAGGCCCCGGTCTTCTCTCCCATGAGCTCGAATGCCTTGTTGCCCGCCAGGATCCCGCCGGCGTGGTTGAAGCCTTCGCAGCGGCCGAAGAGGAGGACCTTCCTTGGTTTGGCGGGCTGGGCCGTGGCCTTCTCCGGCAGCGCGGCCTTGATCTTCGCAAGGTCCGCGTCCGAGAGCTTGGCCTGGGCCGGGGCACGGCACGCCATCGCCGCAACCAGGAGCGCGGCCGCAGCGCACACCAGACCATGCCAACAAAAACTGCTCTTGATCCTCATCGTGTTCTCCTTGCCAATCGGGGTGAATCAGGGCGGAAACCGTTGAGCCGGAAAAGGTGACGGGTACCTCTTGTGCGAAGCCGGGCACCGACCGAAGGTTGGTCGCGGGCCTTTCGGGCAAAAGGTGCCCGTCACCTTTTCCGGCTCCGGTTGTACCATAGGCTCCGTCGGGGTGCAACATGCCGCGTTGCGGTAGGCAGGGATGCCTGCGGTGCCGTGCCAGGCAAGATGCCTGGCCTACTGCGGCAGGCAAGTCGTGGTCGCCGGCGTACCAACGATAATGGACGCGGTCGTGCCTCCGCCAATTGGCAATCCCGGCCAGCGCCGCTAGAATACCGAGGCATCGAGGACCAATCAAGGATCGGCGTGAAAGGGCCCTGCCGCCCACAAGGGGCGAGGGCGTTGCGAAAGGGGGAAGAATGGCTTGCGGTCTGTGTCGCGGCCGTTGGCTCAGCGTCTGCGTGTCACTTGCTCTGCTTGGCGCCCTGGCGGCCGGTCCCGTGGCCGTGCGCGGCGCCGAGCCGCCGAGGCGGCCCAACGTCGTGTTCATTCTGGCCGACGACCTGGGCTGGCGCGATACCTCGCTGTACGGCAGCACCTTCTGCGAAACACCCAACATCGACCGGCTGGCCCGGCGCGGGATGAGGTTCGCGCAAGCCTACGCGGCCAATCCCCTCTGCTCCCCAACCCGGGCCAGCATCATGACGGGCCTCTACCCGGCGCGGATCGGCATTACGGCCCCGGTGTGCCACATGCCGCAAGAGGTGCTCAAGGAGACGCTCCAGCCGAAGGCCCCGCCCCATCAGAAGGCGCTGGCCTGTGTCAGTGCCACGCGCCTCTCGCGGGACTACGTCACCTTGGCCGAGGCGTTCAAAGCGGCGGGCTACGCCACTGGGCATTTCGGCAAGTGGCACCTCGGCCGCGAGCCTTACGACCCGCTCCACCAGGGCTTCGACGTGGACATTCCACACTGGCCGGGCCCCGGACCGGCCGGGAGCTACCTTGGCCCGTGGAAGTTCCCGAGCTTCAAGGGGCAGCCCGGAGAGCACATCGAAGACCGCATGTCCCGCGAGGCCATCCAGTTTATCGAGGCCAACAAGGATCGGCCCTTCTTCCTCAACTACTGGTGCTTCTCGGTCCACTCCCCGTGGGGCGCCAAGCCGGAGTTGATCGAGAAATACCGGGCCAAGGCAAGGCCGGATAGCCCGCAACGCAATCCCGTTTACGGCGCGATGGTCCACAGCCTGGATGAGAACGTCGGCCGGCTCGTGCAAGCGATCGACCGGCTCGGTCTTGCGGAGGACACGATCGTCGTGTTCTTTTCCGACAATGGCGGAGTCCATTTCGCGGAGGTCGAGGGTGCGCCGGTCACGAGCAATGCGCCCCTGCGCGGCGGCAAGGCGACCGTCTACGAAGGCGGCACGCGCGAGCCGTGCCTCGTCATCTGGCCTGGGGTCGTCAAGCCGGCCTCGCGGAGCGACGCCCTGATCTCCAGCATCGACTTCTACCCCTCGCTCCTTGAAATGACCGGCCTCAGGCCGCGGCCCTCGCAGCAGCTCGACGGCATCAGCATCGTCCCGGCGCTCCGCGCAAAGCCGCTTGCGCGCGACACGGTCTTCTGCCACTTCCCCCACTACACTCCCGCCACGGGCAACCGGCCGGCAACCTACGCGCGCAAGGGCGACTGGAAACTCATCCGTTTCCATGCGGACAACGAGGACCAGACGGACCGCTTCGAGCTGTACAACCTCAAGGACGATTTGAGCGAGACGAGGAACCTCGCCGCGGCCATGCCCGAGAGGGTCAAGGAGCTGGATGGCCTGATTGCCCAGCACCTTCGAGATACGAACGCGGTGGTGCCGGTTCCCAATCCCGCCTACCGGCCCGGCGCTCCGAAGCCGCCTGCGAAACCGAAAGCGAAACCGAAAGCAAAGCCAAAACCGAAACCGAAAGCAGAAGGGAAACGCCCATGAAGACCGCGCGATGCCACAGTTGTCTGAAAGTGGCCGGTGTTTTGGCCGCCCTCGTGGCCCTGCCCCGGTTGGCCCATACCGCCTCGGACCTGCCGCAGAAGCCGAACGTCGTGTTCATCCTCACCGACGACCAGGGCTACGGCGAGCTGGCCTGCCACGGCAACCCGATCATCAAGACCCCGAACCTCGACCGGCTCCACGGCGAGAGCATCCGGTTCATCGACTTCCAGGCGAGCCCCACCTGCTCGCCCACGCGGGCCTCCTGGATGACCGGGCGCCACGAATTCCGCTCCGGCGTGACCCACACGATCATGGAGCGGGAGCGGCTGAGCCCGAAGGCCGTGACCGCCGCCCAGGTGCTCAAGTCGGCCGGCTACACGACGGGCATCTTCGGCAAGTGGCACCTCGGCGACGAGGCCCCTTACCAGCCCGACCAGCGCGGCTTCGACGAGGTGTTCATCCACGGGGCGGGCGGCATCGGCCAGACCTATGCCGGCAGTTGCGGCGACGCCCCTGGCAATACCTACTTCAACCCCGCCATCCTGCACAACCGCGTCTTCGAGAAGACCCAGGGGTTTTGCACCGACGTCTTCTTCCGCCAGGCCACGCAGTGGATCGACCAGAAGCGGCAGGAGAAGCGCCCCTTCTTCGCCTACATTGCCACTAACGCGCCGCACGCCCCCTACGTCTGTCCCGAGAAGTACTTGAAGATGTACGAGGGCACGGGCCTCACCAAGGAGGCCATGGCGTACTATGGGATGATTACGAACATCGACGAGAACGTCGGCAGACTCCTCGCCAAGCTCAAGGAGTGGAACCTGGAGAACGACACGCTCGTGATCTTCATGACCGACAACGGCCATCCGATCGCCAAGCTCTACAACGCCGGGATGCGCGGCGCCAAGGGCGGGCCTTACCAGGGCGGCACGCGCGTGCCCCTTTTCGTGCGCTGGCCCGGCACGCTCCCAGCCGGCGTGGACATCGACAAACTGGCCGCCCATATCGACCTCTTCCCCACCCTGGCCGAGCTGGCCGGGGCGAAGATCCCCGAGGGTCTGCAACCTGTAGGCTGGGGCGCAGCCCCAGCTTCCCTCTGTGACGGAAATGCTGGGGCTAACGCCCCAGCCTACGGACTCGACGGGCGCAGTCTGGTGCCGCTGCTGAAGGACGCAAGTGCCCCTTGGCCCGACCGCTTCCTCTTCACGCACGTCGGCCGCTGGCCCAAAGGAAAAGCGAAAGAATCGAAGTACGCCCAGTGCGCCGTGCGCAACAGCCGCTTCCGCCTGGTCAACAACCGGGAACTCCACGATATCAAGGCCGACCCCGGCGAGAAACGCAACGTGATCGACCAGCATCCGGAGGTCGTGGCCCAGATGCGGGCGGCCTACGACCGTTGGTGGGAGGAACTCCTGCCCGGGCTGGTCAACGAAGACGCGGTTGGGCCGGCCGTCAATCCGTTCAAGGAACTCTACTGGAAGCAGTTCGGCGGCGGGCCGAAGTAGTTGTAGGGTGGGACAAGCGCAGCGCAGTCCCACCAACCTCGTGTTTCTCGCTGTCTCGCCGACGGTGGGACTGCGCTGCGCTTGTCCAAGCCTGCGGGGTACGCATGCCTGACTATCGACGTTGGTACGTGCCAGGTGGCACCTATTTCTTCACCGCCGTCACGCAAGGCCGGCGGCCGATCCTTTGCGGCGACCTTGCACGCCAGTGTCTTCACGAAGCTATCGAGGTCGTGCGCAAGAAACGGCCGATAGAACTGCTCGCAATCGTGCTCCTGCCCGACCATATCCACACCATATGGACGCTGCCCCGAGGCGACGTTGCCTATCCCGTCCGCTGGAAACGGATCAAGGAAGAGTTTACGGTGGCGTACCTGGCGGCCGGCGGCAAGGAATCGCCGCCAAGCCGATCGCGGCTGCGACACGGGGAACGCGGCATTTGGCAGCGGCGGTACTGGGAACACACCGTGCGCGACGAAGACGATCTGAAACGCTGCGTCGACTACGTCCACTGGAACCCGAAGAAGCACGGCCATGTGGCCAATGTCCGCGATTGGCCGTGGTCGTCGTTCCACCGTTACGTGGAGTCGGCCGAATACGCGCTCGATTGGGGCGCTGACGACCCGACGCCGGGCTACGATGACCCAGAATGGGGAGAGTAGTAGTTGTAGGGTGGGACAAGCGCAGCGCAGTCCCACCAATCTCGTGTTTCTCGCTGTCTCGCCGACGGTGGGACTGCGCTGCGCTTGTCCCACCCTACGCCGTCAAAACGGCCACACCAGCGGGGCGATCGAGACGGTGACGCCCCAGATCAACAGGTCCAGCGGGATGCCGATCTTCAGGTAGTCGCCGAAGCGGTATCCGCCCGGACCGTAGACCATGAGGTTGGTCTGGTAGCCGATGGGCGTGGCAAATCCGGCCGAGGCGGCCATCATCACCGCGATCACGAACGGCATCGGGTTGGCCCCGAGGATCTGGGCCGTTGC
>CAYGZI010000444.1:0-5454 GCA_964354245.1 uncultured Planctomycetaceae bacterium | reverse complement strand
CATGCTCCGCCGCTCGTGGCAGCCGATGCAGCTCCGCGTCTCGCCGGGCTTCAGACAGACCACGCTCCGCATCCGCTGGATCTCGCGCTCGCTGGCGTCGAGCACCTCGAAATAGACGTTGCGGTTGGCAGGGACGATGAAGTGGGCCGAGCCGTCGGGCTCGATGGGCACGGTGCCGAAGACCCGCTTGATGGTGAAGATCAGCGTGCCGGAGGTGCAGATCACGCCACCGTCCATGACGCTCTTGCGCGGCACGTCCTCGATGATCCGCAGTTGCCTGGCCGCGCCGCGGGGCACGCCGGTGAGTCCTTGGTAAACGTCCGTGAGCACGAGCGTGGCCTCGGCATCGGTCGCGCCGGCGTTCTCTTGGGCCGGGGGACGCACGTGCGGCATCGGCCGCGCCACAAGCGGCACGGGCTCGGCCAACGAAATGTCCGGATCGCGGTAGACGAGCGCCAGGTTGCCGTGCCGGTCCGCTACGTAGAGGGCCCAGCTCTTTTCCAGCCACGGCTGCACCGTGGGCGTGTACGAGCAGAGCCACGTGTTCTCGGAAAGCGGCATCGGGTCGCTGAACCAGCCGTAGCGGCTGTCGAGGGCCTTTTCGGCGGTGGTCGGCACATTGGGCGTGAGCATGGTGAGCGGCCCGTCGCCGTCGATCCCGCGCCGCACGTCGATCAGCCCGACCGACCCGTGCGTCTGCCCGTGGTGCGCGGTGAAGAGGGCCATCACCTGGCGGCTGTCGGGCACGGCGCGGGGGAACATGACCACGTTGGGCCGGATGGTGGCGTTGCCGTAGTACGGCTGCACCATGGTGCCGTCGGGGTTCATGGTGAAGGGATTGTGGAGCGACGTGACCGACCGCTCGTTGTACTCCCATCGCCCGTAGATAATGCGGCCGTCCGGGAGCACGCTCGGATTGAAGTCGTTGAAGATGTTGAAGCTGAGCTGGCGGACTTGCGAGCCGTCGCCCTCCATGATGAAGAGGGTCGGGCTGTGCCGGTCGCCGCCGCACATGACGAAGTGCTCGGAGCGGTCGGAGGTGAAGCCGATCTGGCCGTTGGGCAGATAGAACGGCTCGCAGTCGTTCTTCGGTCCGGAGGTGAGCTGGCGCACGCCGGAGCCGTCGGCGCGGCACTCGTAAATGTGATAGCTCACCGGCTTGTCCCAATGGTCGGAGCCGTTGCCGAAGGAGAAAAGCAGCCGGTCGGCGTTCCAGTGGAGACAGACGTCGCGGTAGACGCCCTCGCCGAGCCGGTCGACCACGGGCGTGAGCCGGCCGTCGGGCCGCACGGGCGAAAGGCGGTAGATGCCGCCGCCGGGCCGATTGAACAAGTGGTGGGCGTCCATGAACGGCTGCTCGGAGATGAACGGCTTGCGCTTGAGAAAGACCAGCGTGTCGAAGCGGACCCGCGAGAGGAGCAGCCCGTCGCGGAGGCGGCTGGATTGTTCAAAGGTCGCCCGCCACGAATCGGCGCTAGAATCCGCGGAAGGCGTCCACGCCGCGGCCTTCGTGCGCAGTGCGGCCAGTTGCGCTGCCGCGGCGGGATCGGGGGTGTCGGCGAGGATCTGCTCGATGCTCGTGAGCACCGAAGTCACGTCCTCGACGTGGGTCAAGAGCGGAATCCAGTAGGATTCGCCCGCGGCCGTAATGTGCAGGCCCAGCAGCCCGCCGCCTTCGTCGGAAAGGTCCACGGGCAGCCGCAGCGTTTGCGGCGCAGCGGCGGGCAGCGTGACGGCCCGACGGACGACCTCGCGCGATTCCTTGGAGGTGTCAAAGCGGAGTCGGAGCTCGACGGCCAGGTCCCGGCCGGTTACGTTCTTAAGCGAGAGGGCCAGCTCTTGACGGCCGCGCTGGAGGTCCAGCGGGGCGGGCAACTGCACCGAGAATGGGGCGGGCTTGAGGGTGACGTTGGTCAGCCGGTCGAACTTGCGGTGGTAGGCGTGATACCACTGGTCCTTGGCCCCGCCGCCGGGATGCTTGTAGGCAGTGACCGTCTCGCCCGGCTTGTGGCGGCTTAACTTCTCCTTGGCGCCCGGGCCGGTTCGTTCCATCTCCACCCGATCCCCGGCGACCCGCAGACGGACCCGCAACTCCCGGTCCTCCGGCGGCAGGAGCAAGAGCGGGATGGGGTTGGGCCACTCGACCACTTCGCCATTGGAAGGAACCGGATAGACCGGCCCCGCAGGCTGCGGAGACTTGGCCTTGTCGTGGCGGTCGAGGACCGCCTCCCAGCCGCGGATGGCCGGGAGCGTCTCGCGCAAGTACCAATCGTTGCGGACCATCCCGGCCGCGTCGGGCGCAGCCGCGCCCTGGGCCGCCGATGAGACGGTCGCCACCAAGGCCATGCCGAGCAGAAGACGGCGCATCGTGTCTCCCTTCTTTATCGCAGCCCGTCTCCACGATAACGGGGGCGGGGGCGAAACGCAAGTTGTGATTGGACGCCGAGTGCACGCGGCACAAGTGCCGCCGCTAAACGGTGTTCGCCCCGTACTGCTTACTGCCTGCTGCCGACTGCCCTCTGCCTACTTCCGCCCATTGCCGCCGGAGCCGAAAACCGCCATAATGACGGTAGCGGGTTGCGGTCACCGCGGGACATTGGGGAGGCCGGACCATGAGACCCTTCTTGGCGGCTTTGGTGGGCGCGGGGCTGGCGATCGGGGCATTTTGCACCTACTGCGCGGGAGCCGATCCACAGCCCGCTGACAAGGCTCCTCGCCGACCGCCCGGGAAACCGGCGGATGCGAGCCCCGCAAAGCCTGGGACGCCGCAGCCGGGCAGGCTTCTCTGGGCTTATCCGCCCGGCTGGAATCCGTACTGGGGCGCCTACCCGTACTACCCGTCGTATTCCTGGCCCAGGTACTGGTACGGCCCGGGGTATCCCGTTTACGCGCCGTACCGCGACGGGTCGATCATCTTGCCGCCGGTGTACGTGCCGGCAGAGTCGAACTACGGGCCGGAGGCGGTGAAGCGTTTCATGGGCGGGGACCGCTGGAGCGCCCCGCGCGGCAGCGCCTTCCGGCCGAGCCCTGCGTGCGACGTGCCTGCGGAGGAGAAGAAGCCGGCTGCCCAACGGGGGACCAACGCGGAGTCGATCGCGCGGGCCCGGCGGTTCATCGGCCTTGGAGACAAGATGTTCGCCGAGCGCAAGTACGCCGACTCCTACGAGCGTTACCGGATGGCGTCGCAGGCCGCGCCGGGCCTGGCGGACGCTTACTTCCGTCAGGGATTGGCGCTGGTGGCCAGCGGGCGATACGAGTCGGCCGCCAAGGCCCTGAAGCGGGGATTGGACCTGGACCCCAACTGGCCGAGATCGGATTTCCGCCTGAACTCGCTCTACGGCGAGAATGAAGCCGACAAGACGGCCCACCTCGACGTGCTGGCCACGGCGGCGGGCAAGAATCCACAGGACGCCGACTTGCTGTTTCTGACCGGAATCTGTCTCCACTTCGACGGCCAGGCCGAGCGGGCCAGTCCGTTCTTTCGTCGGGCCGCCCAACTGGGCGGAGTCGACGCGAAGTATCTGAAGGCGTTCGAGCGGCCCCCCGAGGGTCAGCGGGCCGCCGACGGGCCGTTCCAGTAGCACAGGCTTCCAGCCTGTGATCTGACACACAGGCAAGATGCCTTGTTGGCGACACAGGCAAGATGCCTGTGCTACTATGTCTTGGCTGCCTCCGGATGGAGCTTCAGCCAGCGGGCCCGGCGGTGGAAGACCTCCAGGTCGAGCGTAAGCAAGACGGCGACTATACCTGCGAACGCCGTCCACTGCCGGCAAGTGCTTGCTGAGTGCATCAGGATTCTTCCTCCGGGGTTGCTGGCTGGTTCTCGGCCCGGCTGCGACGCTGGAACTTCCACTCTTCCACCAGGCAGTAGACGCACGGAGTGACAAACAGGGTAATGAGCTGCACGGCCATGCCGCCGACCGAGGGGATGGCCATCGGCCGCATCACGTCGGAGCCGCGCCCCTCAATCAGAAAGATCGGCATCAGCCCGAGCACCGTGGTCGCGGTAGTCATCAGGCAGGGGCGGATGCGCTTCATGCCGGCCTCGACCACGATGTCGCGGACCTCCTGGATCGACTTGGGGGTCCGCTCGTCGAACAACTGGCCGCAGTAGGTGGCCATGACCACGCTGTCGTCCTCAGCCACGCCAAACAGGGCAATAAAGCCGACCCACACCGCCACGCTCAGGTTGAAGCCGTAGAACAACAACATCAGAAAGCCGCCCGAGGCCGAGACAATCACCGCCGAGAAACAGAGCAAGGCGACCCACCAGCGGCCAAAACCTATATACAGGAGGACGAAATCGACCGCCAGGCAAATGGGGACCAGGAGGCTAAGGCGTTTGGTGGCGCGGACCTGGTTCTCGAATTGCCCGCCCCATTTGTACGTGTAGCCGGCGGGGAAAAGCCGCTCGGAATCGGGCCGCTTCAGCTCTTCGTCCTCCTTGATCCGCGCGCGGATCAAGGCGTCGGCGTCTTCCACCACGCTCACTTCGTCCCGCTGGCGCGTGTTCAGGGTCACGTAGCCCACTAAGCGAGTGTTCTCGCTCTTGATCTCCTGCGGGCCGATGGTGTATTGGATGTCGGCCACCTGGGCTAGGGGGATGTGCGATCCGCTGGCCGCAGGGACGAGGATCCGCTCCAGGTCCTCGAGATTGTCGCGGAGCTCGCGCGGGTAGCGGACGCGGATCGGATACCGCTCGCGGCCCTCGACGGAGGTCGTGAGGTTCTCGCCGCCGAGGGCGATCTCGATCACGTCCTGCACGTCGCGGACGTTCACCCCGTAGCGGGCGATTTTCTCGCGGTCGATGCGGATTTCGACATAGGGCTTTCCCACGATCCGGTCGGCCACCACGTCGGTGGCCCCGGGGACCTTCTTGAGCATGTCCTCGAGTTTCAGGCCGATCTTCTCGATCTTCTTCAGATCGTCGCCGTAGACCTTCACGCCCATCATGGCGCGGAAGCCGCTTTGGAGCATGACGATCCGGGTCTGGATGGGTTGCAGCCACGTCGGGAGCACGCCGGGGATCGCGGTCTTCTGGCGCAGCTCCTGCAGGATTTCGTTCTTGGTGATCCGCCGTTCCTCGGGCCAAACGGCGCGCAGCGGCCCCTGGAGCCAGCCCGGCCAATCCTGATAGAAGCGGTCCACGGGGACCTTGCGCCACTGGTCGGTGGGCTTGAGCATAATGATCGTCTCGATCATGCCGATCGGGGCCGGATCGAGGGCCGATTCCACGCGCCCCAGCTTACCCACGACGCTTTCGACCTCGGGTACGGTGCGGATGGCCATGTCCTGGGTGGCGATCACCTTTTGCACGGCGGAGAGCGAGCCGGCCGGCACCAGCGACGGCATGTACAAGAACGATCCTTCATCCAGCGCGGGCATGAACTCCCGCCCCAGCCCCGGCAAGCGACGCTTTGGGAAGTTGTACCGTAATCTCCAGCATGCGAACCC
>CAYGZI010000443.1:0-5455 GCA_964354245.1 uncultured Planctomycetaceae bacterium | reverse complement strand
GGCCGCGGTCCAAACGGCAAGCGGCGCCGACGCGACCACCAGGCGGCCTTCAGCCCCGCCCGCCCCGCTGAGCGAGAACCGGCCCTGCTCGTCGGTCATGGCGGTCGAGCCGGAGAAGTGCTCGGCCTTGCCGTCCACGAGGTCCAGCATCTGGCTGCCGGCGAGGTAGACCGTGGCCCCGGCGACCGGCTTGCCCGCGTGGTCCAACACGCGCCCGCGGGCCTCGCCTCCGCGCCGCATGCGCACGGTGAGGTTGATGTTGGTCGAAGGGTAGACGACCAGGTCCGGCGTGACAGGCTGGGGCAAGTAGCCGTCGGCCAGGATGCGGAGCCCGGTCTTCCTGCCGGCCTGCGCTCCTGATCGCGCGGAGAATCTCCCCTCGCTGTGTCGCGAGCTGCTCGTGCTGCTCCCGCCCCAGACGATCCGCGAGGGATTGCCCGGGTCGGGCCAGCCCCGCTGCGTCCCGAATTGCTCGACGGGCCGCCCCGTCTCATCGTCCACGACCCGGCCGCTGAACTCGACCCAGCCTTGCTCGGCCGCAGTAGGCGGAGCCGCAAGTTTCTTCGCCGACTTGGCGGGGGCCTTGGCATCCGCGGTGGGTTTCGACGCCTGCCCTCGGTCGCCTGCAAACGCCTGGACATCCGCGTCCCGGCCCGGCTGGATGATCGCCATCAACGCCGTCGCCCCAATCCCTATCGCGACGGCGAGCAAAGCCCTTCGGAGGGTCACGCCGCCGCGCTTCCGGCCGCCGTCGAGGATCGCCAGGAACCGCGTTTCGAGCCGCGAGGAGCGGGCCATGGCAATGGCCGCCGACGCCTCCCATTGGCTCGCCCGGTATCCGCCGGCAATCTCCAGCAGGTGTTGAGCGTAGTCCGGCGCCGCGAACCCGTGAGTTAGCACCGCGTCGTCGCAGGCCCGCTCGCTCTCCATCGCTGCCCGGCGCGACGCGATCCAGGCCAGCGGATTGAACCAGTGGATCGCGCGGGCAAGCTGCGCGACCCAGTGGACGAGGCAATCGTGACGGCGGACGTGGGCCAGCTCGTGCAAGAGCACGGCGCGGAGCCGCTGGGCCGACCAGGCGCAGGCGTCGGCCGGGATCAAGAGCTTCGGCCGGACGGTGCCCCATACCATCGGCATCCGGCGGTTCGGGCTGCACAGGATCGCGACGCGGCGGCGCAAACCCAGCTCAGCGGACAAGCGATCGACCAACGCCCGCCAGGGCCCGCCGTGGATGCGGGGAGAGCGCCGGCCAAGGCGCCGCAGACTGAGGCACGCGATCGCCGCCGGCAGCAAGGCCCACGCCGCACCGGCCAGCCAGATGCCCACCGCCGCGGCGGCGACGTAAGGAAAAGCCGCGTTGGAAGAAACGGATGCGGAGTCCTGAGCGAGTTCGGTCTCGGCGGGCGGTGCGGCCTCGGCCGCCGGCGCCGGCCCGCGCGCCGCGGTCCCGGCAATCGCAGGGGTCGCCGACGCCCGTCCACCGGCAAGGATCTCGCGTCTATCCGGTGGGAAAGCGCTTCGCGGTTGGCCCGGCGATGATGTTGATGCGGGCGAGATACCCGCGGCGTCGGCCTGCGCCGCCGGCTGGTTCCACCTCAGCCAGGACGGCAGGACTTGCCATGCCGGCAAGGCGGCCGAGAGCACCGGCAGCAGCACGAGGCTCACCAGACCCAGGGTCCAGACCAGGTGGCGCGCCGCCGCGGAGCCGCGGCGCATGAACAAGACCATCATCCCCGCGACGCCCAGCACGACCGTGCCCTTAATCGCCGCGTCCAGGAGGATCGGCAGCCACCAGGCGGCCGCCTGCGACAACCAGTTTCCGGCAACCACTTCAGCAAACATATTCACGCCTCCTTCTTTCGAGCCTCGTTAATGAGCCGGCCCAACCGCTTCAGCTCCTCGGGGGAGAGCTCGCTTTCGGGGTCCGTCAGGTGCGCGGCCAGTGCCTTCTCCAGGGAGCCGTCGAAAAACGTGTGCAAAAGCCCCCGGAGTGCCGATTGCCCCACGCGGCGGCGCGGCTGCGTGGGCTGGTAGACGAACTCGCGGCCCCGCGTTTCGTGCTGGAGATAGCCCTTGCCCTCCAGGATCTTGAGGAAGGTGCGGACGGCGGTGCGGGTCGGCGGGTCGGCCATAGCCACGCGGACCTCGGTGGCCGTAGCCTTGCCCCGGGCGTAGACGATTTCCATGATCTGCCGCTCGCGGCGGCTGAGTTGGCTTTGTTCGTCCATAGTCGGTCGTTCCTTCGTGATTGTTGCTTGGACGATCCGTCCGGCGGGGAAGTTCCCCGGACGGCTAAATTTTTAACACTTTTCCTGGCGGCGTCAATGCCGAAGGCCAAGAATTTAGCCGTACACTGACTTGTATCCCTCTCAGGAGGGGAATACAAGGCAGGCTGTGCGAACGACTACCGAAGCTCCCGTTCTGTACCGCCCCCTGACCCCTCGCTATACTTGGAGAGGAGATTAAGATGACGAACCTACTTCAACAAGCGATCGCGGAGATTCAGTCGCTTCCCGCTGACCAGCAGGACGCCATTGCGAGCCGCATCCTCGCTGAGTTGGCGGACGAGAAGGAGTGGGCGACCCGTTTCCAGGCCACGACCGACCAACAGTGGGACCGCCTGGCCGAAGCCGCGCGACGCGAAATCGCGGCCGGGCATGTCACCCCATTTGACGAGGTTTTCCCACGTGGGCAGGAGACCGATATCAAGGAAGACGCAAGACGTTTGGTCGAAGACTTGCCCGAGGGCGCGACTTGGGACGACCTCATGCACCGCATCTATGTGCGCCAAGCCATCGAGGCGGGGCTCAAGGACAGCGACGCGGCGCGCACGGTGGGCGTAAGCGAAGTCCGTGCGCGATTTGGGTTGTGACGGTCGCGCACTGCCCCGACGCCAGTGCTACCCGGCGCACAGTCGAGGGAGATGAGACATGAAGCGCGCGGCAGTCTTGCTGTTGAAGGCGGTGCTGTGGGTCTCAGGTTTGGCCGCGTGGTCGGGCTCGGCTTGGTGGGTGTGGCAATGCCTGCCGCCGCAGCCCCGAACCGTCTTTCCACCCGGTGAGTTCGTGGCCTGGTCCGATGACGGGAGCAAGGTGGCGACCCTCTTGCTGCCGACGAAGCCGGAATGGAACCCGGAACTCTCCGAGGGTCTCTTTCGAGAGATGGCTATTAAGGAACAACCCGGGACCTTGAGAAGAAACGCCCGAGGCAGCCTCTTCGGCACCAGTGAGGCCACATTCCGCGTATGGGACCTCACCACCGCGGAAATAGTAGGGGCGATCACCACACAGTGCTTTTTCACCGAGAGCGCATCTCCGGTTTTCTCCTCAGACCTTCGGTTCTTGGCGCACTATTCCGCGCCGAAGGATCCTAAGGATTGGCGGCATTCGATTGAGGTGTGGGATGTTGCAGCCGGCCAGCGGATTGAGGAGATCGCGCCGCCCCCGGGTAGTAGTTGGACGCTGCGGTTCTCTCCCAACGGCGAACTACTGGCGTACGGTGCCGGCCGGACGATCCGCCTGTGGGACGTGCAAGAAAGGAAGGAGCGAGCCGCCTTAGACCTTCGGGATGATCTTGGCTGGTCTGCGTACTGCGCTTTCTCCCCGGACGGCACGGTCTTGGCCTCCCCGGCACGCAAAGACGAAGATGTGATGCTCTGGGACGCGCGCACGGGCAATTTGACGGCGACGATCCCTTCGCACCGGTCGTCCCACGAGATGCCTAGCGGCCCGCAAATCGCAATCTCCCCGCGCAGGAGGTTCTTCGCGTCTGTGGTCAAATGCACGCGATTCAGCTCCATTGATTCCATTGAGGTCAAGATATGGGACGTCACTACGAGGAAAGAGCTGTCAACCGGGCGATGGGATGTGAGAACATGGCATGACTCACAGTGGACCCTGGAGTTTGGCGCCCAAGATACGGCCCTCGTGTCGACAGGGTCAAGGGCCTCCCCACACGCTCTAATGCATCCCCTGGACCATGGCGCGTCCTCGTTTGCCTGGCACATTTCCGACGCAGGGGCGACGACTCGCATTGGCAACGGCCATTGGATGACCGTCTCCCCTGACGGGTCACGGATCGCTTTCGCGCAGTGCTGGTGCTGCGGAGAGGAGCGGGGACACGGACGGCTGAGAGTAGTCGACGTGGCGACGCACACTGAATTGGCGCAATGGGTCCCGCCGGGCTTTGAGGAATCCGACACATGTGTGTATCCTATGCGGTTCTCACCCGACGGGAAGACTCTTGCCGTGCTGGTTCGCGATATGGGCCCCCTGTGGCGTCGTGCCGCGGGTGAGCATCTCCGCTCTTGGCACAAGGTGCGCAGGTTTTTGGACAAGGTTTGGCTGCCGCGCAGGGCAATATGGCTGCTGGATTCGTCGACGCTGGAAGTCCAAGCGAAGTTGACGACCCCCGACGATGGCCTTGCGATCCTCCCCAAAGACCGCGTTTGTTCGCCTTTGCCTCGGGCAGTCTTCACTCCGGACGGCAAGTCCTTGGCTGCATCCATCACGATTGACGGCGAAGAACGCATCGCCGTGTGGGACTTGCCCCTTCCCAACACCACGCCCTGGCTAGTCGGATTCTGGACAGTCTATGCGCTGCCCTTCGTCCTGATCGTGGGCCGCAAAGCCTACAAGCTGGCCCGGGCCCGACGGCGAAGTCGCGGCCACGCCGTTGCCGGCCCGGCCGGTGACGCATAGTAGGCGCATTACGCACGGACCTTTCCCCACTGCCTTTCCAGCCGCTTGCCGGAGACGGGGATCGCCGTGCCAAGGCGCTGGGCAAAGCAGGAGACGCGGTATTCTTCGAGCATCCAGCGGTAGAGCACGAGTTCCGGATCGACGATGCCGGACTCTTCGTGCTGCCGGGCCCGATCGGAGTATGCTTGCCAATGGGCCTGGATTTCTTCGGTGTGCTTGCGGTCGCGGGCCAGCCCGCCGCTGCGGAGTGACTCCAGGCGGATTGGGATGGCGCGCAGGTAGCGGGGGAAGTGCTTGAGCCAGTCCCAGGGTGTGTGGGTGAGGAAGCCGGGGGTTATGAGCCGGTCGAGCTGTTCGCGGATATCCGTCGTGGCGTGCGCCCACTTTACGCCGGTCGCTTGTTCCAAGGCAAGCCGGGCCTGATGGAAAGCCTCCAAGAGCGGCCCGACCAGCTCCATCGCCTCCTGCACTGCCACGCCGAGCCGCTCGCGGCCGGCCTTGAGGCGTTCGTCGAACTCGGCCTCGGTGCGGGGAAAGGAAAGTAGGTGGTAGGTGGTAGGTGGCATATGGGGCCGGGCTTCCCCACCTACCACATGCCACCTACCACCTCCCTCCAAGTACGCCCGGTCGGCAACCAGTTCGACTAGCTCCTGGCGGAGGTCGAATGGCCGGATCGAGGCCGCATTGAGCAGCATTTGGCCGAGGCCGGGAAGCCAATCGACCTGCTCTCGCAAGCGCCGGCCATCGGCCAACAC
>CAYGZI010000442.1:0-5470 GCA_964354245.1 uncultured Planctomycetaceae bacterium | reverse complement strand
CGATTCGGCGACCTTTGGCTCGGCCGGCTCCCGCGGATTTCTCTCTCGGCAGACGGCGTGGCTTGCCTTTTCGCTGACCCGCGCGACGCGAAGGTCAACTGCACCGTCCACGGTCTTGCCAAGGCCGGCGCCACCGTCCGCTTCGAGCTGTACGACGTCCGCGGGGCCTCGTTGGCTGGAGCCGAGCTGCCGCTGAAGACCGAGCCGCACGCCCCGGAAAGCACGCCTTCCGGGAATTCGGCGCCTGCCGGGCCCCTGACGGGCACGGCGCAGTGGCAGCCTCCGCTTCCTGGGACCGGGTTCTATCGCGTCCGGGCGACGCTCCGCGGGGACGACGGACTGGGGCATCGCCGCGAGCTGCCGCTGGTGGTGATCCGACCCCAACCGCTTCCACCTCGCGGCCAGTTCGGCTGGAGCATGGCCCGCAGCGGCCGCTCGCGGCTGGCCGCGTCCGCGGAGTGGGTCTTGCAGGCCGGCGTGAAGTGGGTCAAGGTTCCGCTCGAAAGCGGCGGCCAGAGCGATGAGAAAGATGTCCATCCGCTCGGCCAGTTCATCCAACGGCTCTCGTCCCAAGGGATCCAACTGGTTGGGGTGCTCGATCGGCCGCCGGACAAGGCAACCGCGCCGGGCCCCCAATCGCCCTCTTCATCCATCGCGGAATGGCTCGGCCAGGACCGGAAGGTTTGGGCCCCCGGGCTGGAGGCTCTTGGGACGCGGTTTGGCGGCCGGGTCCGATGGTGGCAATTGGGCCGGGACGGCGAGGCCGGCTTCGTCGGCGATCCGCGGCTGGCGGCAAAGCTCGATCAGATCAAGGCCGAGTTACAGCGCACGGGCCAGGACGCGAGTCTGGGGGCGGCCTGGGGTTGGATGGACCCGGCGCCGGAGACCTCCGGCGAGAAACCATCCCCGCTCGCATTCCTCTCCCTCTCGGCCGATCCGCCGCTGGCGCCCCATGAGTTGGCCGCCTATCTCGCGGCCGGCCCGCGGACCGGGGTGCCCCGCTGGGTCACGCTCCAGGCCCTCGCGAAGAACGAGTATTCCGCCGAGGACCGCGCGATCGACCTCGTCCAGCAGATGATTGCGGCCAAAACGGCAGGGGCCGCGGCCGTCTTTCTGGCCGACCCGCTGAGCACCGATCGCGGGTTGCTCGACGAGGACGGGCTGCCCGGGGAGCTTTTTCTGCCGTGGCGGACCACCGCCCTGGCGCTCAGCGACGCGAAACCGGCAGGGAGCCTCGTCCTTGCGCAAGGAAGTGCGAATCAGGTTTTCCTCCGCGGGCAGGACGCCGCCCTGGCCGTGTGGAATCCCAAGCCCACGCGCGAGACGCTTTGCCTTGGACCGGGCGTGCGCCAGGTGGACGCGTGGGGTCGGGAAACGCCGCTGGCCGAGGCCGAGGGTGGCCAGACCGTCGAGGTGGGGCCGTTGCCGTCGTTTGTGGTCGGAATCGACCGGCGCGTAGCCCAGTGGCAGCTCGGATTGTCGTTGGCCGGCGACCGCATCCCGGGGGCATTGGGCCAGCGGCACTCGACGGAGCTGGCCTGGAACAACCCATTGGGCGAGGGCGTGGAGGGAACCGTCAAACTGTTTGCCCCCGACGGATGGAAGGTGGATCCGCAGGAGATCGCGTTCCGGATGGCCGGCGGCGAGTCGTTGCGCCGGACCCTGGATATCGCCGTTCCGGTTCGGACCCCGAGCGGCCTGCACCTCCTCCGCGCCGATTTCGAGGTCCGGGCGGATCGCACCCTGCGGTTCACCGTCTACCGGCCGATCCACGTCGGCCCGGACGGCCTCCGCATCGAAGTCGAAACCCAACTGAACCGCCAAGGGGAGTTGGAGGTCCAGCAGCGATTGGTCAACGAGACCGGCCGCCCGCTCCGTTTCGACTGCCAATTGCTCGCCCCCGACCGCCGCCGATTGACGGTCCAGGCCGCGTGCCCGGCCGGGGGCCTCGACGTGCAAACCTACCGCCTTGCCGACGGCAAGGAGCTTCTCGGCAAGGCCCTGTGGCTCTTGGCCCAGGAGACGGACGGGCCGAGGGCACTCAATTACCGTATCGTTGCCGAACCGTAGTTATGACTGATCCGGCCCACCAGCTCGACCGGCTCGTGGCGCGGGCCCGGCAGCTCTACACCCTGCCGTCCGTGGCCATGAAGGTCCTGAAACTGACCAACAATCCCCAGGTGGACACCCATGCGCTCAAGGAGTGCATTGAGAATGATCCGGCGCTGACCACGCGGGTGCTGCGGGTGGTCAACAGCTCGCTGTTTGGGCTCAGCCGCGAGGTCTCCGACCTGAACCAGGCCCTGGCCCTTTTGGGCAGCAAGCCGCTGAAGCTGCTGGTCTTGGGTTTCAGCCTTCCGGGCGGGCTCTTCTCCGGCGTCGCCACGGCCACGCTCGGCTGGTACTGGCAGCGGACGCTGACCAAGGCCGTTGCCGCCCGGGAGATCAGCGAAACCGTGTGGCGCCAGCCGGGCGACGAGGCATTCCTCGCCGGACTGCTCCAAGACCTCGGGATGCTCCTGCTCATCCAGGAGTTGGGCCCTCCGTACGTCAATTTCCTGGAGAAAGTCCGCTCGAAGGGCGCGGACCTCCTCGCCTTGGAATCCGAAATCATGGGCTTCAACCACACGGCCCTGACCGCCCGGCTCTTGGACCACTGGGGATTCCCCGAGACGCTGGTGCTGGCGGTCCAGGTCGGGTCGCCCGAGCCGTCTGCCGACTGGACCGCTCCCGCGCAGCAAAGGCTCATCGAGATCGTCTCCCTGGCCGAGTTGGTTGCCCGGCTGTTGACCGACGGCCATTCGCAGGTCCTTCCGCAATTGGCTTCCATCGGCCAGGAAGAGCACGGCTTTTCGTCCGGCCAACTGCACCGCCTGGTGGATACCTTGGAGCACAAGGTGGGTCAACTGGCCGACGTCCTGTCGCTCCAGTTGCCGCACGGCCTGGACTATCGCGACGTGCTCGCCCAGGCCCACGCCCAAATGGCCGAGGTCGCCGCGGATGCGGCCGAGGACCTGATCCGCTACGAGCGATTGCGGTCCGAGACGCCGGCGGGCATAGGGATCCTCGCCGACGAAGTGCAACTGCTCTCCTCGGCCTTGGCCCAATTCCGCTCCGCGCCCGCGGAATCCGCGTCCTCCTCGGCGGAATCCCCAGAAGCCGCGTGGCCGCCAGGCGGCGGGAGCACAAACGCGTCCGCAGCCGAGGTCCCCGTGCGAGCCGCTTCCGCCGCGCGGACCCCAACGGCCGAGGCCGATCCAGGACTGATCGCGCAACTGGCCGCCGCCGCGATCACGTGCCGCCAGTCCCGCTGCCCCCTGAGCCTGCTGTTGGTCGAACTCGGCCGGACCGAGGACCTGCTGACCGCGCTCGGCCCGGAGGGATTCGACGGGCTCGTTTGGTCTCTCCACACGGCCTGCCGCGAGGTGGATCATGGCTGTGCGATCTGTCTTCCCTACGGGGAGGCCGGATTCGCGGTGATCCTGCCCGATTGCGAGCGTCAAGCCGCCTCGCGATTGGGCAATTCCTTGATCGATCGGGTGCGTGGGGCCTTCTTCTACCGTCAGCCCGGGCGCCATCCGGGACCGTGCCTCGGGGTGGGCGCGGCGACCGTCTCGCTGCCCCCCAAGAACTTCCCCGCCGGCGACCTTCTCGAAGCGGCCCGGCGATGCCTCTACGGCTCCCACGCCTCCGGCGGCGCGGTCGTCAAAAGCATCGAAATCTAGTGAACAACGGCTCAGACTCCCCCGCGCTTCTTGCGGCCCCGCCCGCCGGCAACTACAATCGACCCCATCTCCGGCAACTTCCTCAAGCAGTGGATGGGCGACAAATGAACGATCGACTTTCTCGACGTGCGGCGTTGGGCGCGGGCGCCCTGGCGGCCGGCGGGCTGCTCTTGGGCTCCGAGGCGCTGGGCGCAGTGCGAAAGCGGCGCGTAGTGGTATGGTCCGAGGGCTCCGCCCCGAAAAACGTCTACCCCAAAGACATCAATACGGTGGTCGCCGAAGGGCTCAAGCCTCTGAAGAACTGGGAAGTCGTGATCGCGTCCCTGAGCGATCCGGACCAGGGCATGCCCGATGAGTCGCTCAAGAAGACCGACGTCCTGATCTGGTGGGGCCACGTGCGCCACGGCGACGTCAAGGACGCACTGGTGGACCGCATCGTCCGCCGCGTGAAGGAAGACGGGATGGGCTTCATCGCCCTCCACTCGTCCCACTTCTCCAAGGCCCTCAAGAAGCTCTTGGGCACGCGCTGCGGCTTCTCCGCCTACGTCGCCGACGGCAGCTCCGTCAAGGTGATCGTCAAGGAGAAGAACCACCCGATCGCCAAGGGCATCAAGGATTTCATGCTCGACAATACCGAGCGCTACAGCGAGCCCTTCCAGGTCCCCAAGCCCGAGGCTGTGGTGTTCGACGGGGTCTACGGGCGTCCGGACGGCAGCAAGGAGGAGTCGCGACAGGGGCTCGTCTGGACGGTGGGCAAGGGGAAGGTCTTCTACTTCCAGCCCGGCCACGAGACCTACCCGCACTTCTTCGACAAGAACGTGCGCCAGATCCTCCTCAACGCCGTGGCGTGGGCCGCACCGGCGCAGTGACGATCGGCCGGGAAACAGGTCGGGGACTGTCCCGGTTTTCGCGTAGCGAAAATGGGACTGTCCCCTTTTGGAACTCGAGGACCCATCCATGAACCACGATTCTTCAGCCACGCAGCGTCAATCCCCTTCGCGGCGGCAGTTCCTTGTCGCGACCGGGGCCGCCGCGGCCTCCTTGGCCTGGACGGGCCAGACCCCAATCGCGACCGCCGCCGCCGAGCCGCCCGCCAAGAAGGCCAAGCCCCCCAAACCCTTCCAGCTCGGCTTGGCAAGCTACACCTTGCGCAAGTTCGACCTCGATAAGACCCTGGCCATGACCAAGCGCGTCGGGCTGAAGTACATCGGCTTCAAGTCGTTCCACCTTCCCCTGGAGGCCACCCCCGACGAAATCGCCGCGGCCGTCGCCAAGGTGAAGCGGGCGGGCCTGGTCCTCTACTCCGGCGGCGTCATCACCATGCGCAACCAGAAGGAGATCGGCCAGGCCTTCGACTACGCAAAGGCCGCCGGGATGAAGATGATCGTCGGCGCCCCGACGGCCGAGGTCCTCCCTCTGGTGGACGAGAAGATCAGGCAGACCGGCATCGCCGTGGCCATCCACAACCACGGCCCCGGCGACAAGAACTTCCCCACGCCCCAGAGCGTCTACGAGAAAGTCAAAGACTTCGACCGCCGCCTCGGGCTGTGCATCGACATCGGCCACACGGTCCGCGTCGGCGCCGACCCGATCGACTCGACCCGCAAGTGTGCCGACCGCCTGCTGGACGTCCACATCAAGGACGTGACCGCAGCCACGCCGAAGGGACAGGGGATCGAGGTGGGGCGCGGGATCATCGACATCCCCGCATTCCTGCGCACGCTCATCGCGGTGAACTTCGCCGG
>CAYGZI010000441.1:0-5474 GCA_964354245.1 uncultured Planctomycetaceae bacterium | reverse complement strand
CGAAGCCCGAAACGAATTCGAAGCTCCAAATCCGAATGTACAAGACGGTTCGTTGGGCGTCTTGGATTTCTGCTTTTGGTCATTGAGATTTGTTTCGGATTTCGAGCTTCGGATTTCGGGTTTTTTTCCGGAGCGGCAAGAAATGCCATGTTAATGGTATAACGCGGGGTAGCGCTGAAGCATAACGCGGCGTTATGCTGAAGCATAACCTACGCGCTCTACGTTCTCACTTCTCTGCGTCGAGCCGGATTGTCAGCTTGCGCCAGGCCGCGATGGATCCAGCCAGGTGTTCGCGGGCGTCGCCCGGGATGCCGTAGCACTGGAGTCCAATCGGCCCGGCATAGCCGAGGTCCCGGAGCGTCTTCAGAAACCCATAGAGGTCGAAGCTGCCGCGGTCCAGGGGCTGGATCAGCCGGTCCCAGTTCTCGCCGTCGGTGTCCGCGCCGTTGATCGACACGACAAACAAGTGCGGCATGGCGGCCGCAAGGACCCGCTTGTAGTCGCGCGACTTGTCCACCTTCATCCAGTGGCAGAGGTTGAACATCACGCCCACATTCTTGCGATCGACCTTTTGGACGACGCGCACGGCGTCCTCGACCTTCTCGATCCAGTCGCCGGTGTGCGGATACAAGGCCACGCGAATCCCAGACTCCGCCGCCATGTCGCTGATCTCCCGAAGGACCTCGACCGCCCGGGCGTCGCCGGAGGAGTCCGAAGACTTCATGCCGCTCATCAGGACGCCCAGGATCGTGGGCCGGCCTTTCAGGAGATTGACGACCTCGCGCAGGCGCGGATCGTACTTGGGCTGCTTGGCGTCCATGCTCACGCGGACGTAGACCTGAAACAATTGCAGGCCGCACTGGTCGAGGGTCTTAAGCCGCTCGGGGACGCCGTCGAGCCAGAGGTGGCCCGCGCCGGCGTAGCCCAGCTCCTTGAGCATTTGGGCCTGCTCGTCCAGGTTGCGCTTCTTCGCGTCGTGGGTGTCCATGCAGAAGGCGAAGAAGGGGCACCGGAATGCAGGCTGTTTTCGCTCGGCGGTCTGCGACGGCGTGCCAGGGCCTTGAATGCACAGCGCCGCAAGGGCCGCCATAAGAAGGAGAACGATTCGAGTCGGACTTCTCATCACATCAACTCCTGGCTCTGTCCAGACGAGCCTCATCCGGGTCACTTACACGCCGAACCAGCTCAGGGGCACGATCCCCGCGACGATCGCAAAGCACAGGATTGCGATTGCAGCGAACAGCACGTTGCGGGCCACGAGGACGATCTTCACGCGGTTGACGACGCGGAAGTAGCACGGCAGGAACAACAGCCCTGAGTAGCTGATTCCCAGCGGTGCGAACATCCACCCTCGCAGACGATTGGCGATCAGTCCGGCGACCACCAGCACGCATCCCCCAGTCACCAGGAGGCAACAGGCAAAGATCCGCTTTCGGGCCGGTGCCCAGAGACCCTTGGGCTTATACCAGTGCGCAGTGGCATGGGCACCCCAAAGGCCCAGCGCGCCGAAAACGACGGCCCAGAGGCATTGAAGGGCGGTCATGAATCACCTGCCGGCTCGGCGGCCGGGAGCGTGCGGTACCAGGTGAAATACAGAACGACGATTGCGGCAATCGCGATGCCCAGCCACGCAAGGGCCGGCCCGTGCCGGTGGGCCACGAGATACATCGGCGTCAGGTACGCCCCGAGGATCGCAATGCCGCCGAGAACGGTATTGAGCATTGCCAGGACCGCGTTCTCCGAGGGCGCTTTGCGCTCGGCCTCGGTCAGTCCCGCTTGCCGGCTGATGGGGCCCCAAACGCCGAACGGCCGCACGTGGCGGTAGAAGGAGACCAGGAGCGGCTGCGCGGTGGGCCGGGTGGCCAGCGTCGCAACGAGCGTCCCAACGAGCGACACGGCGCAGACGGCGGGAAAGGATAGGTAGAGCGGCTTCAGGGCCGGGACAAACGGAGTCGTCAGCGCGGCAGCCAACCCCGCAAAAGTCCCCACGGCGTATCCCCAACCGTTCATGCGCCACCAATACCAGCGAAGCACGTTGGGGATGGCGAAGGCCGCCCCGAGGTCCATCATGATCCAGGTGAACACCCCGCCGATCGACTTGGCCGATAGTCCAACAACAATGCCCACCGCCACCAGGGCGACGCTGGCAACGTAGCTCGCCCGGATCAGGTGCCGGTGGCTCGCGCGGGGAGCGACCAGCGGCTGCCAGAAGTCGCGGACCACATAAGAGGCCCCGGCATTGACCATGGCGCTGAAAGACGCCATGAAGGCGGACAGGAGCCCGGCGATCACCAGGCCCAAGAGCCCCATCGGCATGTCGCCCAGCGCGAGCGGCATGAATCGCTCCGCGTCCTCGTTGGGATCGAACTTCAGTTGTGTGCCGGCCTGAATCGCCAAGAGGGCCAACCCCACGGCCAGCGCCCACCGCACGATCATGAACACGCTCCAGGCCGCGCCCACTTTGGCGGCGTCGCGGGGGTTCTTCGCCGCGAGGAACCGCTGGAAGTCCGACATCTGGGCCGGCCCGCCGAAGTTCAGCAAGAGCCCCTTCAGCACCCAGGCAATCACCAAGAGGCCGAAGAACTGATACGGCGCATAGTCCGTTCCCCGGACCGTGGCCCACTCCACCTGATCCAACTGCCACACGGGGAGGATGGAGTCGAAGCCCGGCCGCGTGGCCTCAAGCCCCGCGAGGGTCTCGGGAGTCACATTGGCATAGGCGACGCATGCGATCAGGATCGACGCGACCGTGAGGATGGCCGTCTGGATCAGGTCCGTCACCACCACGCTGTAGAGTCCGCCCAAGAGGACATAAACCGTCGTGATCGCAAACACCACGACCGCACACACCTGCGCCTTATACGCCGCGCAGAACCAGGCCAGCTCGCCGAGGGCGGGTAGGCCGGGGAAGGTTGCGTCCAGCCATCGCGCCATCGGCTGAAAATCGACGTAGACCGAAGCGAACTTGCCGATTCCCGTGAAGCAGTAGCCCAACAGCGCCGCCAGCGTGACCACGGCCATCAGGGCGTACGCGCTCCGGGCGGTGCGGCCGTCGGCCCGGTCGCCGAAGCGGGTGACCATCCATTCCGCGCCGGTGATCACGCCCGAGCGCCGGACCCACTTGCCCATGAACGACATGAAGAAGGCGCCCATGAGGAAGCCCCACATCCAGTGGTTCCACATGGACTTCAATCCGAAGAGCACGATCAGGGTGACGATCCACATCGTGCCGGTGACGTCGAACATGGAGGAGGCCCCGGACACGGCCAGGGCCAGCCAGGGGATGTTCTTGCCGCCCAGAAAGTAGGCGTCCAGGCCGCGGGCCGCGCGGCGCTGAAACCAGAACCCGGCCCCGAGGACGAGGACGAAGTAGAAGGCGATGACGGCGAGGTCAACGGAGTTGAGGGTCATGGCGCTCCCAATGAAGGATTGATGATTGCTGATTGATGATTGCTGAATTGGGGAGCGTTCATTCATCATTCATCAATCAGCAATCAGCAATCACCTCTCTTCCCCCGCCGCGTCGAACATGGCGATGACGCTGGCCGGCGGGACGTTCGCCAGGATGTTGTGGACCTGCTGGAAGACGAAGCCCCCGCCCGGCTTCATGATCGAGATCTGCTCGCGGACGTGCTGCCGGATGTCCTCGGGCGTGGCCCGGGGCAGGACCGCATGGGTGTCGCAGCCCGCGCCCCAAAACGTGATCCGCTCGCCGAAGTCCTGTTTCAGCTCCTGCGACTCCATGCCGGTGCAAGAGATTTGCACGGGGTTGATGGCGTCCAGTCCGGCCTCGATCAGGTCGTTCAACAACGGGCGCACGCCGCCGCAGCAGTGGAGCATCACCTTCACGTGGGCCAGCTCCTTGGCCCGGCGCCACATCTGCGCGTGGCGCGGCTTGAAGAACTCGCGGTACATGGCGGGCGACATCTGCGGGCCCTTCTGCGAGCCGAGGTCGTCGCCAAACAGGATGACGTCGATATACGGGCCGACCAGGCCGAGGAACCGCTCCAGGCCGGCCAAGTGGAGTGCGACGAGGCGGTCGAGGAACTCGTGGACCCGGCGGGGGTTGCCGGCCAGGAGCATGAGGAACTGGTCGATGCGATAGAGGAACTGGCCCATCTCCAGCAGGTTCCCGCCGAACAGTCCGAGGATCGCCCGGTCGGTCCGCTGGCGCAGGGCCTTGGCCCCCTCGGCGAGCCGCTTCGCGCCTTCGGGGCCGGCGGCCAGCGGTCCGGGCGGGCTGGCGATCGCGCACCAGATCGTCTCGTCCATGGCCTCCGGGATGGCGTCCAGATCGTCGTCTTCGAGGAACGGCCAGTGGGCCTGCTCGAAGTAGATCGCCCCGTCCGGCATGCGGCCGATCACCCGGCCGCTCTGGGACCGCAAGACCCAAGCCTTCTCCTCGCGCTCGGGCGTGGCCCATTTGGGCATTTGGCAGGGGGTGCCGTCGGGCAGGGTCCAATCGACCCAATGCTCGTCTTCCAGGGCGAAGCCGCGGCCCAGCTCGATCGTATCCACGCGAAAGCGGTCCAAGACGTCTTCATCCACGACGGCCAACTGCTGGATCGGGTCGTAGACGCGGATCGGCCGCTCGGGCAGGTCCAGGGCCTTGCGGAGTTTTGCGTACGCCATGGCCGCGATCCCCGAGGAGCGATGGCCGCCGAAGTCGATGGGCACGCGATCCGGCTCCCGATGATTCAGGGCCGCCAAGACACGTTCTCTGGGAGTCATGCGTCGTCCTTCTTTCGCCACTCGGGGGAACGATCCACGTCACCTATCGTACTGAGTGGGGGATCGGTTGTGCAACAGAGCCACCCCGTGTGGCACAGCCGCCCTCGGCTGTGCCGGATCGAGGCAGCCGAGCGCGGCTGCCCCACATGCCCGATCGAGACCGCCCCTCATTCCGAGGGAAAACCGGCGGACTTTCCGGCACAACCCGCGAAACCAACGCCCCCGGCCCGGTATGCCGGACCGGCGGATTCCTCGCCTGCTCCGCCTTGGGGACATGCTATCCTTCTTGGGAACACTCCGCGCGGAACCCCCGGCCGCGCGTGTGGCACAGCCGCTCGCGTGCGGAGGAGCCGCTCGGATGTGGAAGGGCTGCTGGGGGTGTGGCAGAGCCGCACTGAGTGGCACAGCCGCCCTCGGCTGTGCCAAATCGAGGCAGCCGAGGGCGGCTGCCCCACATTCCGGGAAGTGGCAGGCGGGCCCTGGTTGTTTCGTTCGTAGGAAAGAGCAATGGACGTTTCCACGATCCTCGGGCTGTTCCTTGCCTTCGGCGCCATGGGGGGGGCCCTGGCGATCATGGCCAGCCACGGAGGGAACGTGAACCTGGCCGGCTTCATCGACCCGCCCGCCATCATCTTGGTCCTCGGCGTCGCCCTGACGGTCGCCCTGGGCGGCTTCCCCATGAAGCGCGGCCTGGCCATGGCCAAGACCCTCGGAAAGCTCTTCTTCTTCAAGCCCGAAAACCC
>CAYGZI010000440.1:0-5474 GCA_964354245.1 uncultured Planctomycetaceae bacterium | reverse complement strand
GATGAGGGATGAAGGATGAGGGATGAGGGATGAGGGATGAGGGATGAAGGATGAAGGATGAGGGATGAATGCTGAATGACCGCTGACCTCTGACCCCCGGCCCCTGAACCCTGAACCCTGAACCCTGAACCCTGAACCCTGAACCCTGGCCCTTGCATCTGGCGGCGGACCGGCTACGCTGAATGCGCTTCGCTGAGAGTTTCTACCGAGATTGAGCCATCGTGGAGGGTCAACCATGCAGCGGCCGTTCAGTCGAGTCTGTCTGGGTTTTGTCTTCTCATTTGCGGGTTTGACGCTTGCTTGTGTAGGTAGTGCCGCGGCTGCGGCCGCGGGTCCGGCGCCAAATACGCTCGCGCCCCAGGAGTTGGCCGAAGGCTGGGTCCTCTTGTTCGACGGCCAGACCCTCTTCGGCTGGGAGCCCGCCACGAAGGTCAACTGGAAGGCAGCCGAAGGGGTCATCTCCGCGGACGCGGGCGAGCAGGGCTTGCTCTGCACGACCAGCCAGTTCGGCAATTACGTGCTGAAGGTCGATTTCCGCTGCCGCAAGGAGGCCAATAGTGGCGTCTTCCTGCGGACCCCGCCGAAGCCTGAGAAGGACGATGTGCGCGATAAGTGCTACGAGTTGAACATTGCCGACCCGGCCACGCATCCGTTTCCCACCGGGAGCTTCGCCGCGCGCAAGCGCTGCGAAGGGAGCCACGACAGCACCGGTTGGCAGACCTTTGAGGTCACGGCCGACCGGGGCCATTTCGTGGTCAAGCTGGACGGCAAGACCGTGCTCGACTACACCGACCCCAAGCCGACGCCCCGCGGCCACATCGGGCTTCAATTCAACACCGGCAAGATCGAGTTCCGCAACGTGAAGCTCAAGCCGCTCGGCACGGCCAGCCTACTGAGCGACAAGGACCTGTCCGGCTGGAAGATCCACCCCAAGAACAAGAGCCGCTGGACCGTCACGCCAGAAGGATCGCTCCACCTGCAAAACGGCCCGGGCCAACTGGAGACCGAAGGGCAATACGCCGACTTCACGCTCCAGCTCGAAGCGATGGTCAACGGCAAGTCGCTCAACTCGGGCGTCTTTTTCCGCTCGATTCCCGGCGATTTCCAGAACGGCTACGAAAGCCAGATCCACAACGGCTACAAGGACGGCGACCGGACCAAGCCGGTGGATTGCGGCACCGGCGGCATCTTCCGCCGCCAGAACGCCCGCAAGGTCGTGCCCAACGACCGGGAGTGGTTCTCCAAGACCATCCACGCCGACGGACCGCATATGGCCGTCTGGGTGAACGGCTATCAGGTGAGCGATTGGACCGACCGCCGGGCGCCGGCCGAGAACCCGCGCCAGGGACTCCGCTTGAAGGCCGGAACCATCATCCTCCAGGGGCACGATCCGACCACCGACTTCTTCTTCCGCAATCTGCGGATTGCCGGGCTGGCGCCGGGGCCATAGCGCACTCGTGCGACAACGTGGCCGAATCCTCGTAGGACGACTTTCAAGTCGTCCCATCACAGGATGCACGGCAGGACGACCGTTAAGTCGTCCCATCTCAGGGTCCGCGGCGGGACGACTTGAAAGTCGTCCTACCACAGGGCGGGAGTGACCCGGATACTTTGCCTCCCGCCACATGCAAGCAGTTGCACTGTCTACGACGGTTAATTACATTGGCATTGCGGGAGTGTAAGGACCCCCAAGACTTGGAAAGGAGCATGTTGTGTACGAGAGAAGACCGCTTTGGAGACCGTGGACTGTGGCGATCCTTGCGATGACCTGGCTGGCGGCGAGCTGCGCGGCAGCCGACGACCGGTGGATCGTCTACGAAGGCAAAGAAGGTCCTGGAAAAGGCAAGCACGTCGTCTTCGTCACCGGCGACGAGGAGTACCGCTCCGAGGAGGGGATGCCGCAGTTGGCCAAGATCCTGGCCGTACACCAGGGATTCAAGTGTACGGTGCTCTTTGCCATCAGCAAGAAGGACGGCACGATCGAGCCCACGACGCTGGACAACATCCCCGGCCTCGAAGCCCTGGAAACGGCCGACCTGATGGTCCTCTTCCTGCGGTTCCGCGAGCTGCCCGACGGGCAGATGAAGCGGATCATCGACTACACCAACTCGGGGCGGCCCATCGTGGCCCTGCGCACCGCCACGCACCCGTTCAATTACGTCAAGCACAAAGACAGCCCGTATGCCAAGTACAGCTTCAACAACCGCGACTACAAGGGCGGCTACGGGCGCCAGGTGCTCGGCGAAACCTGGATCAGCCACTACGGGGACCATCAGCGCGAGAGCACCCGCGGCCTGGTGGCCAAGGGGATGGAGAATCATCCCTTGGTCCGCGGCTGCGAGGATATATGGGGGCCTTCCGACGTTTACGGACTGACGACGCTCGAAGGCGACTGCAAGCCCGTCGTGATGGGCCAGGTCCTCAAGGGCATGAAGCCCGGCGATCCGCCCAATCCCGACAAGAAGCTGGTGCCCGTGGCCTGGGTCAAGACGTTTTCGGGAACCGAAGGGAAGACCTCGCGGATCTTCACGACGACGATGGGTCACGCGGGCGACCTGAAGAGCGAGGGTTTTCGCCGCCTGCTGGTCAATGCGTGCTACTGGGGCCTCGGCATGGAGGACAAGATCCCTCAGCGGGCCAAGGTGGATCTCGTGGGCAAGTACGATCCGACGCCCATCGGTTTCGCCGGGCACAAGAAGGGGGTCAAACCGGCGGATCACGGGCTTTGACTTGACTCCCCCGCCGTTTGGGGATAGGTTAGTTTGATGGTGTCGAACTGATTTGGGGACGTGTCGATGCCAACGGTCCTCCTTCTGCGCGGATGGCGTGTCTTCTTTTATGCCGACGAAGGCCACGAACCCATTCACGTTCACGCCAAGAAGGGCGACGCCGAGTGCAAACTATGGCTGCGAACCGAATCGTTCGATTTGGAGCAAGCGTGGGCATACGGCATGAGCCCGAGGCTGCGGCGGGAGATCCGCCAGATCGTATTCGATCATTTTGACTTGATTGTGGACGAATGGAACCGTCGCTTTGGAGACCGAGGCCATGCGGGCAACTGAGGTCATTACCGCCGTAAGCATCAAGACAACGGATGCCGAGCTCGTGATCCGGCTTGTCGACCGCGAGGTGCGGATCCCCTGGGACCGCTGTTCGCCAATCCTTGCCGCTGCCACTGCCGACGACCGGCGGCGGGCCGAGCTATCGCCCGGCGGCTATGGCATCCATTGGCCGGCGCTGGATGAGGATCTTTCGATCGGCGGCTTGGTCGGGTAGGAAGGGTTTCAAGTCACGGGGAGCAAGAAACGAGGGCACGGAGCCTTCTTGAGACCCGGTTGGTGTCTGCGCCTCGACCTGACAATCCGGCCTCGCGGCCACCCCAGAAAGGGCATCGGGGAGCCGGGTGAGTAGTTCTGCCCCCTTTTCCCATTGCCAGTGGCGGCTTGTCGCTCTACGGGGGACCTGATTCATGAGCGCCAATCCGAATGTCTCGTGCGACGCCGAGATGACGAAGGCCAAACGGCTTTACAGGAGCGTCTTCTGGACCTTTGGCCTGCTTGGGGCGTCGATCGTCGTCGGCATTGTTGCCATTTGGGTCATCGCCAATTACAACGAGCCAAAGTGGTTCGACTGGCTCATTTTACCCGCGATTGTCCTTTGTTGCATGCCGTTCCTTTCCTTGTGTTTTTTCACCGTCACCGTAGAACGCGCTCGGGCCTACTTGGGCCACAAGGTTGTCGGATTCGAGTGGTCTATTGGACTCCTCGGCTTTTATATTCCAGTGATTCCATTGGCGCTCTCGATCATTCTCCTGCCGTACACTATCCTTGTGGCTTTCTTGGCCATCGGGGAGTTGAGACGGCAGATTCGCGGGCGACCACGGCCGAATCGGACGTAGGCAATCGTTGCGCGGTCAGGCGACCCGCACCAATCGGGTACATCGGCCACAAGAACGGGTTTAAGCCCGCCGACCACAAGCTATAGTGGTAGGTGGTAGGAGGCATTTGGTGGGTGGGCAACTCGATCACCACATTCCACCTACCACCTACCACCTACCACCTACCACCTACAACCTGCCACCTACCTCTCCCCCATGGAACCCAACCACAGCATCCCCGAGCAGACCATGGTCGTGATCCTTGCCGCCGGCAAGGGCACGCGCATGGGGCGGAGCGACATGGGGAAGGTCTGCTTCGAGATCGACGGCGTGCCGGCGATCAACCGCCAGATCACGGCCTTCAAGCGGCGGCGATTCAGCCGGTTCCTGCTGGTGGTCGGCTCGAAGGCCGAGCAGGTCCTGGCCGCAGTGACGCGCGATCATCCGGGAGTGCTCTGCCTTTACCAGGAACCGCAGTTGGGCACCGGCCACGCGGCCAAGCTCGCGGCCGACGCCCTCCAGACCTCCGGCTACCAGGGATACGTCCTGGTGGCCATGGGCGACAAGTACCTGGAAGAGGCCGCCCTGGACGCCCTGGTCGCCGGCTACGTGAAGCAGCGGGCCGACCTGGCCCTCCTGACCGTCCCGCGCACCAAGGCCACCGAGGGCTCGGTGGGGCGCGTGTTCGTCGACGAGAGCGGCCAGGCGCTGGACATCATCGAGCGGGTGGATCTGGCCCGGCAGATGATCGCCGACGATCTTTCGGCGAAGCTGGCGGGCGACGAAGACGTGACCGCGGACGATCTTCTCCAGATCGTCGGCCGCCACGTCCCCAATCCCGCAAAGCAACAAGCGGCCGTCGGCGATCTCCTGGCCCTTGGCCGCAGGAACCACTCGATCGACCGGCGTAAGCTCGAGCGGGTCCTCCATGCGGACAAGTACAACCTCCGCATCGGCGGCCAGCGTTATCCCGGCAAGCAGCTCGACAAACTCTGCTCGGGCGTCAATCCCAGCCTCTACCTGATGCGGGCGGAGGTCTTCTACGCGGGCGTGGGGATGATCCGTAGTGTAGGGCAGGTTGGCAACCTGCCCCACAACGACAACGCCCAGGGGGAGTACTACATCACCGACGTGGTGCGGCTCTTGGCCGGCCTGCGCGACGATCAGGGCGAGCCGCGGTTCCGCATCCGCGCCATTCACATCGACCATCCCGAGTGGATCCAAGGCTTCAACTCGCCGGACGAGCTTCTGGCGATCCAGGACTACGTACGGCGCAAGAAGCACGAGGGAGAGAGTGCGTTGGAGGCGGTGGGCCGGCCGCAGCTTCGCTCTTCGCAGTACGTTACGGTGCGACAGTGGTTGGAGCGGATCGAGGCCGGGCGCCCCAGCCTGAAGCGGTGGCTCCGCAGCGTCTACGGCCCCAACGAGGCCCTCCACCGCCAGAAGTGCAAGGACCTGGCCGGCGTGCTGGAGTGTTACGGCCGGCGCTTCGGCTTCGACCAGCCGGTCTGCATCGTCCGGGCGCCGGGGCGGATCAACCTCATGGGCCGGCACGTGGACCACCGCGGCGGGATGACCAATTTCCTGGCCATCGACC
>CAYGZI010000439.1:0-5486 GCA_964354245.1 uncultured Planctomycetaceae bacterium | reverse complement strand
TCGACGCGCTTCAGGAGCGTGTCGCGCCGCTGCGAAAGGAGCCATCCGAGTCGGGTGTATTCCCCCTCAGACGGAGGGCCTTTGCGTGCTGCAATCCGTTCCCGCGTCAGGTCGATCTCTACCCGCAGCAGGTGTGCATCGAGCTCTGTGCTGTCCGGAAGGCCGCGGCTCGGTACCCCCATTCGGCGTTTCGCCTCGACCTCCCTCGCCATCGCCTTGACGCGGGGCTCTACGCGTTGCACGTGCTGTTCGCGCAGCGCGATCCGCTCGGCGGGCGTCTGAGCCAACTCCAACTCTGCCTGGAGAAGCTCCTCGGATGCCTTCCTCCAGGCATCGAAGGTCGTCTTCCCGGCGTTCACCAGATCGTCGCAAGCCTTCGCGGCCTCACGCGCGTTGTCGCGTCGCTGGAGCAATTGCGGTCTGAGCTTGGCGAGTTCTGCTGCGGTTGCGGCGCCTTTCGGGGCGCCGATTCGCTCACGCGCAAGCGCGTTCTCCGCGTGCAAACGGTGCGTCGTGATCTGCGCGTGCGCCTGTTTCCAGAGGTCTTGGAGGGACTGCCCCTGCATGGAGCGAACGACCTCGGCTTCCATTTCCTTCATCCGTTTGACGTGCCGCTGGTGGCACTCGATCCGTTCCTCGCGAGTCCGACATACTTCCAGCTCCGCGCCGAGCAGGTCCCGGCTGACCAGGGGGAGTTGATCGTAATCGCTCCAATACCGCTCGCGGCCTCCTCTCCAAGACCATTCGAGACACTCCATGGCGATCCTGAGCGTGTCGCGCCGCTTCTGAAGAAGCCATGCCAGCCTGGCTTTGTCCTCCTGCGGCGGGGGCTCGTCGTCTAGGAGAGGGTCCTTCTCGCGCGGCGGCGTCGAGAGTTCTTCCGGCGCCGGCTTCGCCGGCGCGAGCCATGGCACCTTCGGGGCGGGCTCGACCAGAAGGGGTTCATCGCTTGGTCGCGGAGGGAGCAGCAGCGGCTTCTCAGAAGGCGCTTTGGGTGGCTCCGCTCCCATGGGACCCGCGGTGAGAAGCACAATGACGACGGGCGCCAACCATCGCAATACCGACGTACGCATGGTCCACCCCCCTTCCCGCCGCCGACCACTGGGCGGCGATAAGACTGCCCGGCTCTCCCCGCCGGACTCGTGCTACCCCACTTGCCAGTGGAACACCGCCCCACGATACTGCCGGAAAGGCCGCCTGTCAACCGTCTCGCCGCCCGAGGCTTTGGAGAACGGGCCGCTGGCGAGCGGCTGATGTAGGACGGAATTCCATTCCGTCCTGCGGCCGAACCGAATACAATTCCGTCCCACGACCGGACGGAATACCATTCCGTCCTACCATGGATTCCGGAAGGGACGCCGATGGAATACTTGAGGATCGCCGGCGGGGTGCCGCTGTCGGGAACGGTCGAAGCGGCGGGGTCGAAGAACGCGGCCCTGCCGATCATGGCTGCCGCGATCCTCGCGGAGGAGCCCCTGCGGCTGGAAGGCGTCCCGCGCCTGTTGGACGTGCGCACGCTCTCGCGGGTGCTGGAAGAATTGGGCGTCGAGGTGGCGCCGCTTGCCGGTGGCAGCCTCCGGTTGCAGACTGTAGATCCGCGCCCGGTCCGAGCCCGATGCGATTTAGTGCGGCGGATGCGGGCGAGCTTCTGCGTGCTGGGGCCGCTTCTGGCCCGGCGCGGCCGGGCCGTGGTGCCGCTCCCCGGCGGCTGCAACATCGGTCCTCGGCCCGTCGATCTTCACCTCGCCGGCCTGGCTGCCCTGGGAGCCGAGCTGCGCATCGAGCGCGGCTACGTCGTCGCCAGGGCCAAGAGGCTGATCGGCACGGAACTCTCGCTTTCCGGTCCGAACGGGCCAACCGTGACCGGCACGGCCAATGTCCTCTGCGCCGCGGTGCTGGCCCGGGGCACGACCGTCATCCACGGCGCCGCCCGCGAGCCGGAGATCGTGGACCTGGGACGCTTCCTCAACGCGATCGGCGCCCGGATTGCCGGCCTGGGGACCTCGACGCTCCGCATCCATGGGGTGCGCGAACTGGGCGGCACGACCTACCGAATCATCCCCGACCGCATCGAGGCCGCCACCCTGCTCCTGGCCGCCGCGATAAGCCGCGGCGAAGCGACCGTCACCGGCGCAATTCCCGAGCATCTCCGGGCCGTGTTGGCCGGGCTTCGGGCAGCGGGCATCGAGGTTCGAGCCGGGCGCGATTGGGTCGCCGTCGAGGCTCGGAATCGGCCGCAACCCGTTAATGTCACGGCGCAGCCATATCCCGGCATCCCCACGGATTTGCAGGCGCAGTGGATGGCCCTGCTGGCGACCGCGCACGGAACGAGCATCATTGAAGACCGAGTCTTTCCCACGCGGCTCACGCACGCGGCCGAGCTGAACCGCCTGGGCGCCAGGATCACCCTGCGCGGCTCGACCGCAGTGGTCCGAGGCGTGCGGCGGCTCAGCGGGGCCCGCGTTCTGGCCTCCGACCTCCGGGCCAGCGCGGCCTTGGTCTTGGCAGGGCTCGCCGCCGAGGGAGAGACGCGAGTCGATCGCATCCACCACCTCGACCGCGGCTACGAGCGGCTCGACGAGAAGCTCCGCCGCTTGGGCGCGTGCATCGAGCGCCGCGGAAGCTGTCAGCGATCAGCAGTCAGAAACTTGGCCCCGCCAAAACCACGACACCGGAGGTTTGGGCGCCCCGTTTAACGGTCGATTGTCGGGATGTGGTGCAAAACGTATCGTTGCGATTGAAGTTTGACGCCACCAATTTCCTATCGCTGGCAAAAAGTCGCAGCTGGATTTGGATACGAAGGGCCCTGATCTTACTCACGAAACCAAGGAGCACGCGATGAACAGAAGGATTACAGAAGACGGACGAGAGCGTCGGATAACCCGACGCGAGCTGGTCGGCGGCGCCCTGGCTGCTGCCGGCGTGATGACGGGTGCGCCAGCCTTCCTGCGGGGCCAGAACCTCAACAACAAGCTGAACATCGCGATGATCGCCTGCGGAGGCCGTGGCGCCGCGAACGTGAACGGCGATGGCGGCAGCCGTCGCCGCGAGAGTGACGCCAAGGGCCCGCCCGGCGCTCCCACCGGCATTCCGGCCGAGAACATCACCGTCCTCTGCGACGTCAACCAGAATGCCGTGGATGCTGCGGCCCGGAGATTCCCGAAGGCCAAGAAATACAGTGATTTCCGCCGGGTATTCGACAGCCCAAAGGACTTCGACGCGGTCATGGTCAGCACGTGCGAGCACACCCACACCCTCGCGACCTATCTCGCGTTGACCCACGGCAAACACGTCTACTGTGAGAAGCCGCTCACCCACGACGTCTGGGAGGCGAGGTTGATTCGCGAGACCGCCGCGAAGTACCCGAAGCTCGCCACGCAGACGGGCAACCAGGGCCACGCCTCGCCGGTCCGCCGCCAAATCAAGGAACTGATCATGGCCGGCGCGATCGGGCCGGTGCGCGAGGTGCACGTCTGGGCGGGTCGTGCGTGGGGGCTGCAGAGCGCCGCGGCGGCCGTGAAGTACGACAAGCCGCACGGGTTCTACAACGGCATCCAGATCACTGAGCGGTTCAAGGAAGAGATGCCCCTCCCGCCGAACATCCATTGGGACCTGTGGATCGGGCCTGCGCCGATGCGGCCGTTCCATGCGACGTACCTGCCCGGACCGCGCTGGTACCGGTGGTGGGATTTCGGCAACGGGACGATGAGCGACCTTGGCGGCCACGACAACGACGTCGCGTTCCAGGTGCTGGACCTCACTCAGCCGCTGACGGTGGAGGCCGTGTCCCCGATGGGCAAGGCCCACCCGGAACTGGCGCCGGCATCGATGACCGTGACGTACGAGTTCCCGGCCCGCGGCTCGGCCCCGCCGGTCAAGCTCGTCTGGTATCAGGGCGAGGGCAGGCCGTCGCAGTTTGACCCCAAGAAGATGAGCGAACGCTCCCAGTTGTTCATCGGCGAGCGGGGCATGATCTACACCGGTGGGCGCGGCGGGGCCCAGCTTTTGCCCGAAGAGAAGTTCAAGGACTACCCGACACCGCCGGAGACGCTCCCGCGCTCGCCCGGCCACTACATCGAGTGGATCCAGGCGTGCAAGGGCGAGGGGCCGGCGCCAGGCTCGAACTTCCTGTATTCAGGCTGGGTCACCGAGTCGAACCACCTGGGCAACGTGGCCTACCGGACCGGCAAGAAGCTCGATTGGGACTACGTCAACCTGCGGGCCCGCAATGCGCCGGAAGCCGACCAGTTCATCCGGCGTCCGTACCGGAAAGGCTGGGACGGCATTCTGAGCTAGTGGTCTTGTCGCTGACGTACGCCACGTTTGCCGTCCCCAAGAGACGCCGGCCCCTTTGGGGGGAGGCCTGCGCAAGAAGCTTGACTGCTCGATAGACTCAGGACGACAATGCCCTTTGTTGGACCGCAAGAGGGGGCAAGAGGGGGACAGACGCGATCTTGGAGTGCTTGATCTTGGCGATAAGCGCGCCTGTCCCCCTTTTTCGCCCGTGCAGCAAACACCTGGGGCAGAGCAGCGTTCTTGTAGGATGGAGGGCCATGTGAGCCTGGATTAGCTTCGGGCTCGCTGCAAAAGAGATACATCTGCTAAGGGAGGGCGGAACTTGGTGTGGATGATCTTCGTCATGTTGGGGTGTGTGCTGTTTGGGGTCATGGGCCTGCTGTTTGTTGTGTTTGGTATCTGGGGCACGGTCGTCGGTTGGGTCACGATTTGGACCTCCAAACCCGTACGCGCCGTCATCGTGTCGAACGTCATCGACGAAAAACCCATCACGACGGACGACGGGGGATGTACCCGCATATACTACACCCCCACAATTGAGTACCGATACGAGGTTGACGGGACCTCGTACACAGACCGGCATGTTTTTCCGCGCGCCAAAGAATGGCGTCATTCCCGTAAGTGGGCTGAAACCTTGGCTGCACGGTTCAAGGTCGGCGAGGCCGTTGAGGCATACTATGACCCCAAGCACCCGTCCGAGGCTTTCCTCATTAAGCGGAAATGGAGCGTTACCCTGCTTTTCGCAACCTTCGTGGGCTGCGCCATCTACGGATTCGCGACCTTCTTTTCGATGGGAGCCGGGGTCTTGCGGTATTTCCTCATGATAACCGGCATCATCGCCCCGGTTATCATCATCTTGTTGGTCTGGGTCATCCCTACGGTGGCTGCGAAGAAGAGATCTCAATCGGCACCCTGAGCTGCAATCATCAGTTGTAACGGCGGTCGTAGCCAGGGAGAGATAAGGGGGACAGCGCGCATTTGGTCTATTCGATCGTAGCGATTTGGGTGCCCATCCCACTCATCGCGTGCCGGCGGCTGAGCGATGCGGCGACAAGGCGCAGCGCTTTCATGGTTTAGTCGTCTGGCGGCCTGGTCGTTCTACCTCACTCGAATGCGGATGTTCTTCCAGTGGGTCTCGGCGCCCTCGCTCTGGAGGCCGATGGGGCCTTCGGTCAGCTCGCACTTGCCGA
>CAYGZI010000438.1:0-5519 GCA_964354245.1 uncultured Planctomycetaceae bacterium | reverse complement strand
CTTCGCCTCGCTCATCTCGGGCCCGCCGGCCACCGTGCGCCCGGCGCCCGGTTGGCTCCTCGCCAACCCGCGCAGTTTCGCGTGGCGCGAGTGCCTCGACGTCTCGCAGTGGGACGCGCTTCCTGCCATCTCCGGCGCGGTTGTCGAGGCCGCGGAAGCAGCCGGTCACAAGCAAGTTCTCGTGGACGTCCCGGCGATGGGTTTCGCCTGGGTCGGGCCGGCCCCAGGTGAACCGTCCGCTGCCGGCCAAAAGAAGCACAGGAAGAACGAGGAACTCCCTCCGCTGGCCCAAGGAAACCTGCTCAAGAACGAGCATATCGAGGTCGCGGTCAGTCCGGTCACCGGCGGCATCCAGGCGTTGCACAACCACGCCGTCCGGGCCAACCGCCTCGGGCAGCAGATCGCCATGCGCCTGGCGCGCCCCCGGCGGGCCGGCGGCGAGGGCCCCGACGAGGAGCAAGACTACTCCATCATGGCCGCCGATGAAGTGTCGGTCGAGGAGGCGGGCCCGCTGGTCGGCCGCATCCGAAGCCGCGGGCGGTTGATGGATCGTCAGGGCCAGCGAGTCGCCCGGTTCGTGCAGACGACCGAAATCCGCCGCGCAAGCCGGATCCTGGAACTCCGCATCGATCTGGACGTGGATCGCCAGCCCGAGCCCGAGCCGTGGGGCTCATACTACGCAGTCCGCTTTGCGTGGACCGACGAGACGGTGCAGACCTGTCGCAACGTGGACCTGGCGTCCCGCCCTACTGAGACCCCGTTTGTCGAGTCGCCGCTGTGGTTCGATATGAGCGCCACCCGGGCCCGGATGACGATTCTCACCGCGGGGCTCCCGTACCACCGGCGTTTTGGATTGCGCAAGCTCGACACGCTCTTGATCGTGCGGGGCGAAACCGCGCGATCGTTCCGATTGGGAATCGGCATGGACCTGGCCCATCCGGCCCCGGCCGCCCTGGGATTCCTGGCCGGCGGGCTGCCGCGGATTCAATCGGGGCCGCCCCGCGCCAGCCCATCGGGTTGGCTGTTCCACGTGGACGTGCGCGGCGTCGTCGCCACGCACTGGGAGCCCGTCCTGGCCGACGGCAAACCGGCCGGATTCCGCGTCCGGCTCCTGGAAACCGAGGGCCGCCACGTGCAAGTGGGATTGCGGGCTTTCCGCTCCCTCGCGTCGGCGCGGAAGTTGGACCTGCTTGGCGAGGGGCCCACCGATTTGCCGGTCGAGGACGATCGGACCACGCTGGACCTCGGCTCCTACCAATGGACCCAGGTCGAGGCCCTCTTCGCCGGAGGGCAGTAGGCAGAGGGCAGTAGGCAGTAGGCAGTAAACACGGTATGCTCGCCCGTTACCTCTGCCCTCTGCCCTCTGCCCTCTGCCTACTGCCCCCGTGATCGTCACCATCGACGGACCTGCCGGAGCCGGAAAGAGCACCGTGGCCCGGGCGCTGGCCCGGCGCCTGGGGTTCTGCTACCTGGATACCGGTGCGATGTACCGGGCGGTGGCCTTGGCGGGGTTGCGTCGCGGCGTGGACTGGGACCAGCCCGAGCAACTGGCCCGCTTGGCCGAGCAAGTGCGGATCGAAGTCCTCGGCGACCGGATCGTCCTGGACGGCGAGGACGTCACCGAGACGGTCCGCAGTGCGCAAGTCACAGCCGTCACACGCTTTGCCGCCGACAACCCCGCGGTCCGCCGCCATCTGGTGGCCATGCAGCGGGAATATGCCGCGGGCAGGGACATTGTCACCGAGGGACGCGACCAGGGAACCGTGGCTTTTCCTGATGCCCAGTGCATGGTCTTCCTCACCGCCAGCGACCGCGAGCGGGCCTTGCGCCGGTTGCGCGACCTCGAAGCCCAGGGCGAGCCGGCGACCCTCGATCGCGTCCTGGCCGACATCCGAAAGCGCGATGCCGAGGACTGGACGCGGCCGGTCGGGGCCCTTGCGGCCGCTCCCGAGGCGGTCGAGGTCTCGACCGACGGGATGAGTGTCGACGAGGTCGTGGATCGCCTGGAGGCGATCGTGCGTCGTACTGCCGCAACCAGAGTAGGCGGGGCACTCCGTGACCCGCAACCCCGGTCATGGAGCGACCGGGCTACTTTCTGCGACAACGACCAACGGTAGGCGTTTTGGTCCGGAGTCGATATGAGTCGCCAGACTAGTGTCCAGCGCCCCCTCGCCAGTCGAGTATGGTACGCGATTACCAAGCCGGTCGTGCGCTGGGTGGCAACCTTCGCGTATGGCGCGCGATTCACCGGCCAAGAAAACGTGCCTCGCAGCGGCAGCCTGCTGGTCGTGGCGAACCATCAGAGCCACCTCGATCCTCCAATAATGGGGTGCGGATTCCCCCGCAGGCTCAACTACATGGCGCGCAAGGACCTCTTTGGTTTTGCGCCGTTCCGCTGGCTGATCCAGTCGTTTGACGCAATTCCCGTGGACCGCCACGCCTCTCCCATTGCCGGGGTCCGCGAGACGCTTCGCCGGCTCAGCCGCGGGGAAGCGGTCTTGATGTTCCCCGAGGGAACGCGGACCCTGGACGGCGAGATCGGGACCTTCATGCCCGGTTTTGCCATGATCGCGGTGCGAAGCGGGGCCGCCGTCCAGCCGGCGGCCATCGAGGGAGCATTCGACGTATGGCCGCGTAGAAACCGGTTTCCCTGGCGGGGGACAATCCACATACATTTCGGTCCGCTGATCCCCGGGGAGGAAGTCCGGTCCCTGGGCGTGCAAGACCTGTTTACCGAGACCGAGAAGAGGGTCCGGCAGTGCCACGCGCTGCTCTGCTCACGCCCGGTCTTCGCCCGACGCCGGCGGCAACATCCAATCTCAAATCCCCAATCCCTAATCCCTAATCCCCAATCCCTCATCCCCAGCCCCTAGCCCATTTCTTCCTTCCCGGTGCGATTGTTCCCTCCCGGCGACCCTGTTATACTTACGCGTTCCTCGCCAGCTTGTACTGAGGATTCCCTGCCGGAGGGGTCCGGCCGACGAGGAGAGGTTTCTAGACTGTCTGCGGTCGTCACGGGATGGGGGGCACCTTGCCGGTCTTGCCGGGCCGGCAACGCCATCGCGCCTGAGCCGACCGGCCTTCCACAACTCCGTTTCTCCTATGGTCAACCGTAACCTGATTCGAGGTCTGGACTTAAGCGAAGAGCAGTGGCAAGAGGAACTATCCGCCGCCTTGGAGGGCACGCCCCCCGAGTCGATTGACTGGGGTGGCGACCGGATTTCCGTCAACGAGATCGTGCAGGGGCGCGTCCTCCGCGTCGAAGGGGATTTCGTCCTCGTCGACGTCGGCTACAAGAGCGAAGGGACCATCCCGCTCAGCGAATGGGAGGCGCACGAGCCGCCGCCCACCCCCGGCCTGCCCATCAAGGTTCTCATCGAGGACGTCGAAGACGCCTTCGGCCTGATCGACGACGCCCGGGGCATGATCACCCTCAGCAAGCGCAAGGCCGAGAGGATCGAGGCCTGGAAGAAGGTCATGGAGGCCGTCCGCGAGGGAGACGTGGTCACCGGTGTCGTCTCCCGGAAGATCAAGGGCGGTCTTCTGGTGGACATCGGAGTGAACGTCTTCCTCCCCGCCAGCCAGGTCGATATCCGTCGTCCCGCCGACATCGGCGACTACATCGGACGCACCATTCAGTGCATCGTCTTGAAGATCGACGAGGCCCGGCGCAACATCGTCGTCAGCCGCCGGAACCTGATCGAGGCCGAGCGGGCCGAGAAGAAGGCCGAGCTCCTCAGCCAGCTCGAAATCGGCCAGCGACGCAAAGGCATCGTCAAGAACATCGCCGACTTCGGGGCCTTCGTGGACCTCGGCGGAATCGACGGCCTCTTGCACATCACCGACATGAGCTGGGGCCGCATCAACCACCCCTCGGAAATGGTCTCCATCGACCAGGAGATCGAGGTCCAGATCCTCCACATCGACCGCGACAAGGAGAAGATCGCGCTGGGCCTGAAGCAAAAGTCCGCCAGCCCCTGGGAAAAGGTCGAGGAAAAGTTCCCCGTCGGCAGCCGCATCCGCGGCTCCGTGGTCAACGTGATGACCTACGGGGCCTTCGTCAAGCTCGAAGAGGGAATCGAAGGATTGGTCCACATCAGCGAGATGTCCTGGACCAAGCGGATCAGCCACCCCAGCGAATTGGTCCAGGTCGACGACGAGATCGAAGTCGTCGTCCTCGGCATCAACAAGGAGAAGCAGGAGATCTCGCTGGGCATGAAGCAGACCCTGGAAAACCCCTGGGACCGCGTCGCCGACCGCTATCCCCCGGACACCATCGTCAAGGGCACCGTCCGCAACCTGACCAACTACGGCGCGTTCGTCGAGATCGAGGAGGGGATCGACGGCCTCCTGCACGTCAGCGACATCTCCTGGACCCGCAAGATCAGCCACCCCAACGAGGTACTGGAAAAAGCGCAGGTCGTGGAGTGCCGCGTCCTCTCGGTGGACCAGTCCCGCCGGCGCATCGCCCTGGGACTCAAGCAGATGAACGAAGACCCCTGGGCCCGGGACATCCCCGGCAAGTACGAGCCCGGCCAGATCGTGACCGGCACCGTCACGAAGATCACCAACTTCGGCGTCTTCGTCGGCCTCGAAAACGGCCTGGAAGGCCTCCTCCACATCTCCGAGCTGGCCGATCACAAGGTCGAAAACCCCGAGGAGGTCGTCAAGGTCGGCGATCAGATCGAGGTCAAGATCCTCCGCGTCGATGCCGAGGAGCGGAAGATCGGGCTCTCGCGCAAGCGCGTCGAGTGGTCGGAGGCCGGCGCGGCCCAGCCCGCCGAGACGGCTTCCTCCGGCCCTTCCACCCCGAGTATTCCCCCCACCGAGCTCAAAGGAGGCGTCGGCCGCTCCACCGGGCCGTTGATCCAGCCAAACCGCACTCCCGCCTCTCAACCCCCGCCGCGTCCCCTCAAAGGCGCCGAGGCCGACGAGTCCGCGGAATCCTGAGAAACGGCGATCGGCCTTCAGCTTTCAGCTATCAGCCGTCCGCCCGCCCGGCCGGTCTTATCGCTACGCCCCGACTATCGGGCAGATCCGGTCCACCTCGTCGCCGCCGGAGCTTCCTTGGAGAAACCCCCGGCCTGCCGACGATAGTGGTGGTGGGGCTCCCTGCCGCCGTCTTCCCGGTCGCACCACACCCATGAGCAAGCCCAAACGCAAGACCTCTGCCGCCTCGCCGCAGTCGCCGCTGGAAACCTACCTCCGCGAGATCAACGAGACGCCCCTCCTCTCGTCCGACGACGAGCAGGAGCTGGCCATCGCCATCGGCGAGGGAAACGTCCACGCCCGCGACCGCATGGTCCGCGCCAACCTCCGCCTCGTGGTCAACATCGCCCGCGGCTACACCGGCAAAGGCCTCACTCTCCAGGACCTCATCGAGGAGGGGAACCTGGGCCTCCTGCGGGCCGTTGAGGGCTTCGACCCCGCCATGGGGACCCGCTTCTCCACCTACGCCAGCTATTGGATCAAGCAGTCGATCAAGCGGGCCTTGATCAACACGGCCAAGACGATCCGCA
>CAYGZI010000437.1:0-5529 GCA_964354245.1 uncultured Planctomycetaceae bacterium | reverse complement strand
CCATGCCGCCCTCGATGGCGGGCAGGGGCTTGCTGGCCTGGAAGCTGAAGATCGCCATCCGGCCCCAGGTGCCCATCTTCTTGCCCTGGAGTTCAGCGCCGTGGGCATGGGCGGCGTCTTCCAGGACGATGAGGCCCTTCTGGCCGGCCCACTGGCCGATCTGGTCCATGTCGCAGGGCAGCCCGATCCAATGCACGGGCAGCACGGCCTTGGTGTCCGCGGTCAGCCGGCGCTTGGCGTCCTCCAGGTCGAAGTTGAGCGTGCGGGGATGGACGTCCACGAAGACCGGGACCAGGCCGAAGAGTCGCATGGGCACGATCGTCGCGAAGAAGGTGTAGCTGGGCACCATGATCTCGCTGCCCGGCGGCAGATTCAGGGCGAAGAACATCGAGGTCAGGGCACTGGTGCCGTTGCAGAAGTTCGTCGCGTAGGGCGAGCCGGTGTACTTCTTCCAGTCCCTTTCAAACAGGGCCAAGGGCCCGTAACCGGGCGAAGCCGCCAGTTGCAGCAGGGCCTTCTGCTCCTCCTCGCCGTACAGGGGCCAGCGGTAGGCGTCCCTGTGGTCTTTCTCGGGGCAGGTCACCGCCTTCGGGCCGCCCGAGACGGCCAAGGACTCGGCGTGCGCCGGCCTTGAAACCGCGCCGATCCACGACGCGCCGGCGGCCAATGCGCCGGTCGACTTGAGAAACGTCCGCCGCGTTTCCCGCGACGCTCGATCGCCGGGTTTTCGCTGCATCGCCATCACCTCCGCAAACGAGGGTTCCCACGGGTTGTCCGCGACACTCGCCGGACAGCGTCACCCGCCATGGTAGGCAGAGGGGTCCAGACGCGTCAATGAGCCCCCGCCGACTTCGCCGGCCAATTGCAGCCGTTCGTGAGGGAGAAGTACGGGGAACTGTGGGGATCATTGCAGGCTGAACCACCAGACGCGGCGGGAAGCGGAGGACAAGACGGGTAACTGATCTTAGGCCCTCTTGCCTTTGGAGGACATCGGGAGGAGCACGGATGGCAGGATTGAGAGTTCTTGGGGGGGCCGCCCGGCCATTGGCTTGACTTCCCTGGGCCGCCAATTCAGATTCATGGCAGCGCCGTTTAGGCTGACCGTCCGGCGTGGACTGGACGTTGGAGGGTTACGAATTGAGTAAAGCGTCCCCGAAATCGGCGTCCCCGGAATCGGCCCGGAATCGGGAATCTGTCCGGAATCCCTTCGATGTTCTAGCAGCATAACGGCGGGCCACGCGGCGAGCAACGCCTACCACGCCCTTCATGCCTCAGGGAGTGCGACCCGTGCGAAGACCCGTACAAAGCGACCGCCGAGCGCCGGCCGGGGCGGAAGGGGTGATGACTTACACCGCGGCCACCGGAGCTACTTCTGCTGCTCAACCGGGTGCTCATCGGCCAAGCCGTAGTCAGGGTCCAGCAGTCGGAGATCCCGTTCAAATCGCTCTTTCAGGAGGCTCTGGAATTCAAGACACCGCTGAATGTCGTGTCGGTCAAAAAGCAGTTGGCCACGTTGCTGAGTGATCGCCTCCACACCTCGCTGGTCGAGGGTTGTGATGGCGCGCCCCAAGATGTTCTCGACTCGGCGGACGCGCTCCCGCACGGTCCGCGGCGGGGTGCCCGGGGCGATTCCCCAAAAATGGCCCGCCTCTCGGAAATACTTGGGTTTCGACGGGTCGGCTAGCCATGCGCGGAAGGCCCGGTGCTCGAGAATCTCCTTGACTTCTTCCTCGAGCTTGCGATCCGCCTTTTCCCTTACGATGCAATCCGAGGGTTGTAGTTGGCTCGCTTCGTGCAGGCCAGCGGTCGTTAGTCGATACACCATTGCGCCAACCCGCTCCAGCAACCCGTGACCAACGAGGCCGATCGAACCGCGACGGTTGAGCTCCTTGTTGATCTTCTCAGCATCGGGGTGGTGATCTTCGAATCCTCGAAGCCCCCACGCGGCGTGGTCCAGTCTCCATGCCTCGACCAGCAATTCCTCGGCGGTGAATCGCTTTTCAGGGTTCCCATCCGTAAGTCGGACAGCCGCAACCAACGCTTGTTGTCGGAGGCCGAGACCTCGTACATTGACACTCTCCATCGGTGAGCCTCCTGTGTTTCCTATTCCAGGCCCGCGCCCGTGCTTACGTAAGGCTGGAGTTTCTCCCACATGGCTTGCATCAACTGAACCTGAAAAAGCTCAAGTTGTGCCTTGTGGCGGTTCCACAGGTCGGGCCGCTCGTCGTCGCCTCTCGCGTCGAATTCCTCCTTCATGTTGACCTGGACGACCATCTCGATCACCTTCTGCGCGTGAAACGCTCGCCACTGAACAGGGTTTTCCGCTCGTTGATTGAAGAAGAAAGCCGCTTCAGCGCTGCCAAGGTTGAGCCACCAGATATTGTTTTGATAGTCGCTCACCTCTTGCCACAGTGTCGGCATATCAGGATTGGATTCGCGCACCTCATTTGTGACCGGGTCCTCGTCGCGGTCGGTAACGAGAAGCTTCGGGAAGCCACGGCCGCGATCCGGTTCATTTGGGTTAGGTGAGACCAGCACCTCGGCTCTGATTCGCGCCCAGATTCCACCTTGGCGCTCGTCGCCCGCGCCAGCCGTGATCGACGTGCGACCGAGTCGGTTTCCGGTTACCCAGCCCCAGGGCGAAATCCGAACAATGAGCGGGTCGGCTGCGTCGTGCGTCCAGTTGAGGAGAACGTTGGTGGCGCGGGCGCCTTCGTCGTTTGTAACTTGGGCCGTTATTTCCTGCCGCTTCCCTAGCGGGATATTCAGATCGCGCGGCGTAAGCAACACATGATCTACAACCCAGACCTCGATGTCAATTGTCGGGGACACGATGCACGTGCCACGTACCTGACACCAGAGTTGCGCCCGACCTTTGCCGACGGCCGCCGCTTGGCCGCCCTCCCGAAACTCAAGAACACGGCGGTCGCTGGACAGCCACTCGAGTTCGACTCGCTGTACCAGGCGCCCATCGGAATCGAGGACGCGCGGCCGAAGGACGCCCGTCATCCGCGAGATGACGCCGCTTCCTATCCTCAGAGTACTCGCCGCGTCCCACCCCATCTCGATCACGTCTGGGGTGTTGCCATATTCTTGAGGCGGCGGTGGTGGTGGTGGCGGCGGGCCTCCACCGGGGCCGGAACTGGCCAGGAATTGGTTCTTGAAGCGGTCGAGTATCTTGTTTTCACGCTGTAACTTGTCCAGTTCCTCGTCGTCGAGCTCGCGTCGACGCCGTTCGTTAATCTGCTTCGCCAGTTCCTTGATCCGCTCCGTCACGAAGCGGTCGACGGCCGAGATCAGTGGCCCATCATTCGGACGAAGGCGCCCGAGCGAAACGTAGTCGGGCTCGAAGGCGACGAGTTCGACGACGCCGTAGATGTAGTGTGAGGCCGGAACCGTGGCGGCGAGATCCGATACGGGTTTCGAGCCGATTATGTGATTGCTGCTAGCCTTATAGGTGATCTTCCACCGGGGTTTAAGCTTCTTGTACTGGTTGGGCATGTTCTCCCGCGATGTGTACAGGATAAGCCGGCCCAGCGGTTTTGTGCCGTCGCCTGTAGTCGACTGCTCAAGACCATCGTCATCCTTGAGCAACTCCGGGATTTCAAAGGCGAGGGGATGCTCGAAACCGGGATACGGCTCGATGTTCTCGAGTTGGAGGGGTCTGCCCTCGTTACGAATACGACCGTTGTGAAACGCGTAAATGCGGAGCTGTTCGACTGCGGCCGTCGTCTGATCGTGGCGCAGCAGTTTCTGAACCAGATCGTCAGGGACTCGCCCTTTATACAGGCCGGTCGGCTCAAGCCCTTCGACCAGTGTAAAGGCGTTTCTCGCCTCGATGGCTTGTTGGACGTCGCGGGGGAGTTCATCCCAACGAACGTCGTATGTGCGGAGCGCCGTCTCCAATTCGGAACGCCACGACGCGACAGGGAGTTCGCGACCGGAGGGAATGTCCGGGATGAAGCCGTCTTCGCCACGTTCCAACGACATGGGCGCGCCTTCAAACCCTTTACAGTTGAGCTTGCCGTCGCGCACGCCAAGAATTCGGGCCGGCCCGATGAACATCCGATACATGTAGGCCTTTGCCCCGTTCCCTTGGGTTTGTTCCTCAGGTAAGTTTGAACCACGGCTTGAGGCGTTGGGGTCCTGCCACGTGCTCCACGCGGTTACGTCTTCCAGAGTGGCGCCGCCAACGTCTAACAAGCCGATCGCGGCCGGAGAACCGGAAGTGGCATCTTTCAGCAGCAGCACGGCAACGCGATGCTCCTCCCCAACGTCGGCACGATCCGACTGATAGGCGCGACGGGCGTTCTTCAGCCACTCAGCGAGCCCCTCGCAGTGGGACATGATCCAGCGAGTCACCGAATGGAGCGTCCCCAACTCGTGGAACTTTATGCCGCCCTCGTCACGTTGGATGGTCATGTGACCTCCCGTTTTGCGCTATGGTTACTCCCGTCGTAAGGGCAACTGCTGCCACCTCGCCTGGATGGAGCCGGTGAAGTCCTCGCATTTTGAGATTGAGTAACCTTGCCTCCCGTGTTGTTTGATCAGTTCTGTGGAACGAAGGAAGCTCAGGCACAAGTAGGCCTGGTAGGACGGCACCTCGGCGCCTTCCGCGTTGGATAGCGGCAGGATTTCGTTCATTGCGAATTGCGTCCCGTTCCCGCCGGCACGTTGAATGGCGTCGGCGACTAGGAACAGGACGCTCTTTGGCGACTTGTGCTCATATTCGCCCTCTGACTTGGAAAAACCGACCTTGCAGAGGGAATCCGCCAGCCGAAAGAACTTCGGGTACGCGCCCTTCTTGCCTCGCCGCCCACGCCTTTCGGTAGGATGCGCAACGCCAGCGGCGTCTTTGTTCGGGGCGGTGGAGGGAGGCTGGGTGGCTAGGGCTGTGTAGGGCCACTTGTCGGCGAAGGCGGACAGCTCTCTGGCTAGACCTAGGATCACGGTAGCCCGATCGTAGTCCTTGGCGCTGGCGGCTTCGCCCGCCAACTGCACCAGGGCCCGCTCCGCGTCGGTGAGAATGTTTCTTACCGGATCATTGTTCATACTCTATAGTATACAGGCACATCGAACGGAAGTCAACAATGCACAGCGAAAATACAGCGAATAACTAGCCGGTTTAGGGGATTAGTACGGGCACAGCATAACTCTGCGGTGGGGTTTTCGTCTTCGCAACTTCCTCCGCGGTACTTCCGTTATACGATAGTCGATTCGCAGAAAACTCGCCGGAGGAAAACGGGACATTTTACTTTGTTCGTGATCCTCGCGGTCGGCAGCGCGGGTGAAGACTCGCTTCGCAGAGACGAAGCAGTTCTTTTGCGCTTGACGGGAGGTGCTCTTGGGGCGAAACTGCGCGGCATTCGGGTGCCGTCAAGAAATGAGAAGGAGAAGTTCATGGGTCAGAGTGGATGGGTGCGGACGGACCGGCTGATGCGGTGGCTGCACTTGTATACGGGCCTGTTCCTGGCGCCCTGGATGGCCGTGTATGCCACGAGCGCTTTCTGCCTGAATCACGCCCAATGG